>JANQGP010000087.1 GCA_028277265.1 Woeseiaceae bacterium
TAGGGAATTCTGATAGATGCCGCCTCCAAACTCTCTTTCATGCTGTGAGTAAGGTCCCAGTATACGGTCCAGTAGTCAGACGTCTTGGTCCACGGCCGACAGATGAAATTCACGGAGCTCGCGCCGAGTTCGTGGACGCGGATCACGGGTTCCGGATCTGCCAGGACGAGGGGGTGCGCCTTCACGGTTTCTTCGATGACCCGCATAGCGCCGGGAATTGAATCGTCGTAGGAAATTCCAAAGACGAGATCGACGCGTCGCGTGTCGCTGGCTGTAACGTTGGTGATAACGTTACCCCAAACACTTTTGTTGGGAATTACGATTACCTGGTTGTCCGGTGTCTTGATTGTCGTAGCCATTATGCTTACCGAGTGAACAGTCCCTCCCGTGCCGCCAACCAGAACATAGTCGCCTTCATCGAACGGGCGATTGATCATTATCATGAGCCCGCTAGCCAGGTTTCCAAGCGAATCCTGGAGAGCAAACGCGAGAATGAATGAGACGCCGCCAATCATCGCGAAAAGCGGAGTGACGTTGACGCCAAGCACAGCAAGCGCAAGGAGCAAGCCGATCGTCAACACCAGCCAGTAGACCGTACCGGTCAGGAAGGACTGTAGGAGTTTGGAGATCCTGTGGATGCGGCCGATTCGGCGGCGAAGAAGCTCGCGGATGGCCCTGGATACGAAAACAAGAACAGCGACGACGAGAACGACTACCCCGATATCCTTGGCAATCGCACCGCCGCCGTCACCTCGCGTCAGCCACACAACGAAAGCCTTTGCGATGGCTCTCGGATTCGCAAGCGACGTTTCGCTCGACAAGACAGAAGCTCTGTACGCTCGAAGCTCCCCAACCAGTTCTTCGTCGCCTCCTTTGCTCTGGAGTGCGTCCACCACGGCAGTGAAACGCTGCAATAGGGCCGCCCTCTCTTCAACCATTCTCGCAAGACTCTGATAGGCCTCGTCTGTCGCAGCGTTTGGGTCCTGCAGGAGCTCAACCTGCCGATCCGCAATTTCCTGGGTCTTGGTCTTGACGATGTCTCGCCAAGCCAGTGCGACTGGTTCGAGTTCGCCCCTCGTAAGCGGGATCAGCCGGTGGGAGAGCTCATTCAACGGAATCGAAGGCTCGAGGAGGGCCGCAGGCCGTACGACATCCGCAGTAGCCGGTTCAGTGTCTTGAGCCATCGTAAGGCCAGGCAAGAACAGTAGGCACGCCAGAAGAACGCTCGTGGGCCGGGATACATTCATCCTGATCACGCTCATCACTTTGCATACCGCCACGATTCTAATCTCTCGACATCAGGTACTCGGCCACGGCCTGGTAGGCCGGAAGGGATGTGGGGTCTATGGCCGCGTTCTTCGCAGTTGGAAAAGACGCTAGCCGGACAAGGACCATGTCGGCGGCGGGGTCGATATAAATCGTCTGACCGTGAACACCTCGCGCCGCAAAAGCGCCATGGTCATTGTGAAGCAACCACCACATGCCGCGATAGCTGCCACCCTTCAACGTCTTGTACCCCGCTTTCTCAAAGGCCTCCTTGCTGCCGCCCTGGCGAATGTCGGCGACCACCTCGGACGGAAACAGTCGATTACCGTTGATCTCGCCTTCGTTCAGCATCAGCAACCCGATTCGCCCGAGATCTCGAAGTCCGGCGCTCATACCACCGCCGGCGAATGGTGTGCCCTTTCCATCCACGGTTACGTAAGCATCCAGTTCGGCACCCATTCGACCCCAGATTCGATCCGACAACAGCTCGGTGAATTCCATGCCGGATACCCGGGAGATGATCCAGCCGAGCGCATCGGTGTTGATGGTCTTGTAGTGGAATGCCTCGCCGTGGCTACCCTCGGGTTTCACAGTCTGGAGATACTCGAAGTAGCCGTCCGGCCCCGCGTAGTCCTCGGCTTTGGGCAGCGGGCTGGCTGCCCGTGAGTAGATCCAGATATCGGCATCTGGATCTGAGTAGTCCTCGCTATAAGCAAGCCCGGTGGTCATATCCATTACTTGCCGAATCGTCGCATTGCCAAAGGCGCTGTCGGCAAGCTCGGGGACTACCGATGTCACGAGCTGCGTATCGTCGAGACTGCCCTCTGCCACGAGAATTTCGGCCAGCAACCCAGTCATCGACTTTGTCATCGACATCGCGCCATGCTTGCCGTTATCGTCAAGGCAACCGAAGTAGCGTTCGTAGACGATCTTCCCTTTGTGGATGATGAGCATGCCATCGGTGTAGTTTGCGGCCAGGGACTCTTTCCACGTCATCGTCTCGCGACCACCCATCGGCCTGAATGTCACCGCATCAATCGCAATTTCATCGAGATCGTATTCCAGTGGCTCCGGTGCGCCGATACCACGGCTGACCTGCTCGGTCGGCAAAAGCTCTCGGAAATGGCAGACGGTCCAGCGAAGTTTCGGGAAGCTGAAGAAATCGGAGTCAGGCTGCATGACCAGTTTGTCAGTCGCCGGGGGGAAGCCCTCCATCCAGCCAAGCAACCTCGGATCAGACTCTTCTTGGGAGAGCGTCTCCGCCAATACGGCTCCTGACAACACAAGAGACGTGAGAACCACTAGTGTTACACCGGGATTGCTGGTCTTCGTTTTCATAGACTTGATCTCCGAATCCAGATTGCATGACGGTTCCAAAGGCAGTTGATTCGATTGTCTGACGAGCCGGATCCGCCTAATAGTTGACGACAATGTTGACAAATAAACCGGTCCAGTTCGGCACGTCACCGCCGACGATGGAGTCGGTCCCATCTCCGGGAAGCGAAACGCTGGCTCCCGCTGTAAGAAAAGTATTGCGGTTGATAACCCGACTGTATTCCAGGAACACATCGTCGGATAGACGTGCATCAGTCACGCCGGCGATCAGGTTTGCAGTTCCCCCCGTCGTATCGACGCGCGTTGCTTGTCCGAACTGGATCGGGCTGCGAAGTTCATTCGCGCGAATATGCGCGACACGTAGCGTGAAAATGTCACTCCGTGAGGGCTGAACGCGCAGGGCCAACGCATGTGCCTGGACGTTCGAATTGATGAAGACCATCGATGATTTGGAACCCGTAGCCCAGGCACTCGGCGACCCTTCGTAGTACAGCGGATCAAACCGCTCCAGTCCGGGCGTATCGGGATCGTCTCCGGAGAAGGTCTGGTACGTATAGGTGATTGTCGGCATCCACGGCATGTCCGCAAATGCATAGATGCCCTGAACTCGGCCAGCCCAGGCATCCAGATCAATCCTGTCATTCTGCTCAAACGCGACATCTGCGGTGAACACCCAGTTGGCGAGTCCTCCCTCGACCGGGTCCACCTTCGCATAGAGGTTTAGTGCTTTGGTTCCGTCCCTTGCGCCCTCCAGAATATTCGGCGCACCGGTACCGCCGGGCGAAGCCTGCACGTATGGAGACTCTGACTCCAGAACATCGATGTAGGTCATGCCCAAATAGCCGCCCCTCGGCCCGTCGTAGCGCAGGTCGAGACCGGCCAGCCTGTTGTTCTGATCCAGCGCAGGTCGTTCGTTGGGATCGATATAGAAGGCGGTGCCGGTGACGGTGTCGTGTGCCACGCGCAGTATCCCGGCCATTTCCCAGGCCTTGCGTGGGCCGAATTTTATCGCCCCTCGCTCAAAACCGCTGGAACCGCCGTTCGCAACCAGCATGCCTGTACCGAGTTTCAGCTCTCGGGGCCCTAGTGAGAAATCAACGGTGAGCCCGGCGTCAGTTTGTACGCGAATTCCGAGATAGGCCTCCTCCAGGCCGGTCCGCCCGACATCGTCGAAATCATAGGCATCGGTTCCGGCGGTATAGGACCCCACAACCGATGCTTTGCCATAGAATACCGAGCCGCTGTCCAGCCCTTTCTCGAAGCTCAGCCCGGCCTTCACATACAGTTCCAGCCACTCGGTATCGGGATCGAAACCCGCATCTGGCGCAACAGTATCGCTGAAGTTCCAGAACAGATTTTGTTCGCCGACAGCATTTATGCCGGCTTGCAGGTGCACGGTTGCCGCACTTGCTGTCCCCATGGCGATATGGAGAAGCAATACAGACAGGGCTATGAACCGGGAACTCATTGGCCGCTCGCTGAAGCATTGACGTATCGAAGAAGCGTTTTCGGACAGCTGGGTGACTGGTACACACCCGACGAGCCATACAAATAGTAGTTCTAACAAAGCTCAGATAGTCACGCGACGTTGTAACGATTTGTAACCAACACGCCCGACCTGTGGAATGGTCGGACCCTCCATAGGGGCGCGGCCCCTGAGATTCCGGCAGCGCGGGTTTTCAGCCGACGCTATACAGGTAGGCGAATACATCATCGATCATGGTTTCACAACGCTCGAGTTCGGCTGGATCGATGAATTCGTTGGGCTGATGCGCCTGGTCGATGGACCCGGGGCCGCAGACCACGCTGCTGATCCCGGCGCGCTGGAAGCTGCCGGCTTCGGTGGCAAACGACACTGCCCCCGAACCGCCGTCACGCACACCGCGCAAGCCCCTGACCCAGCGCTCGGCATTCGCTTCCGGATCGGGCATCAACGGCGGCACCCGCGCTATAGGGGTGGTCTCGACCGACGCCTCAGGCGCGAACTCCCGCAGGTCGGGCAGCACCTCGTACTCGATGAACGTCTGCATGGCCTGGATGATCAAATCCGGGTCTTCATCGGGCAGACTGCGGTACTCCCAAAGGAATTCGCACTGCGCCGGCAGGATGTTGACGGCCGTGCCGCCCTGAATCGTGCCGACCTGCACCGTCGTCCAGGGCGGCTCACAGCCCGACTCGCCGGCCTCCCCTCGTCGCGATCGGCCAATGGCCCCAAGGTGCTCGATGATACGCGCAGCCGCCAGAATGGCGCCGCCCCCACGATGGGGCTGACTGGAATGGGCTGCCTTGCCCGTGACCACCGTGCGGAAAACGTTGATGGACTTGTGCGCTCGAACCACCTGCATGGTGGTCGGTTCGCCGACGATGGCGAAGTCCGGTCGCGCGAAATGGGCCAGCGCATCATCGACCATGCGATCAATGCCGAGGCAGCCTATTTCCTCGTCGTACGACAGCGCCAGGTATAGCGGTCTGTCCATCGACGCCGTATCCAGCACCGCGAGGCGCGAAAGAAACACGGCTGAAAAGCCCTTCATGTCGCAAGTGCCGCGGCCGTAGAGTAAACCGTCGCGCTCGGTCAGCTTGAACGGGTCGGTGTGCCAATCCTGGCCGTCAACCGGTACGACGTCGGTGTGACCGGACAACACGACGCCGCCCGGCGTGTCAGGGCCGATTGCGGCCAACAGATTGGCCTTGGTCCTTTCCGTATTCCAGGTGCGTCGGCAGCGCGCACCAAATTGCGCCAGATACTCTTCGACCCAGTCGATCAAGGGCAAATTGGAATCGCGCGACACGGTGGGAAACGCCACCAGTCGGGCCAGCATGTCAACGGTATTCAACGTACTCACAGAGATTCTCGTGGCGCGGGTGGATTGACGTAGGCCTCGACGCGGGCAAGGTCCTGAACCGGCGTGAGCAAGGAGACCAGAACCAGTACCGGCACGTGAACGATCAAGCCGAAAACACCCTCATGCAAGGCGATGGGCTTGAGCTCCGGCCAGAAGAAGAGCAGCAGCGTGGTCGTGCCGCCGGCCAGCAGGCCGGCAACTACGCCCGGCGTGGTCGCCCGGCGCCAGAACAGCGCGGCGACCACGGGCGGCGCGAGCTGCGCGATGATGCCGTAGGACGTCAGCAACAGCACAACCAGCGAACCTCCTCCCGAGACCGCGAAGAAGTACGAAACAGCGCCGGCGACCACAATGAGAACCCGAATCAGCGATCGCTGTTGTGCCTCATCCAGATTCACGAACGGTCGCACGCCATCTTCCACGGCCACCGACGCAGTGGCGTGCATCAGCGCATCACCGGTCGACATCGAGGCCGACAGCGCCCCGGCACAGAACAGACCGACCACGATCACGGGCAGCTCCACGTTCAGAATCAGGTACGGCAGGATGAAATCCGGTTGCGGCAACGAGTCCACGAACAGCACGCCGGCAAAGCCGATCAGGAACACGGGCACCAGGAACAACTGAAAGGTCGGAAACCAGAC
>JANQGP010000098.1 GCA_028277265.1 Woeseiaceae bacterium
GCTCTACGAACTGTCTGCCGAAATCAAGCGCTTGTCGGAGGCCGCACGCACGAACAAGGCGACCAAGCGCGAGCTGTCGGGATCGACGATCACGATCACGAGCCTCGGCAAACTCGGTGGCATCGCGTCCACGCCCGTCATCAATGCACCCGAAGTCGGCATCATCGGCGTGAATCGCGCCGTCGAGCGCCCAGTCGTGCTGAACGGCCAGGTCGCGGTGCGGCTGATGATGAACCTGTCGTCGTCGTTCGACCATCGCTTCGTCGACGGCTACGACGCGGCGGCGATGATCCAGCGCATCAAGGAACTGCTCGAGCACCCGGCGACGATCTTCCTGCCCTGACGCGCGTCAGTCCGCCGGCGCTCCGGTAACGCCCGCCTGAACCTCCGGAGGAATTACGCGATCGGGGTTCAGAATACCCTTCGGATCGAGCGTCTTCTTGAGCGTGCGCATCAGCGCGATGTCGGCCTGGCTGCGGCTGTGTGGCAACCACCGGAGCTTGCCGACGCCGATACCGTGTTCGGCCGACACGGAGCCTCCGTACTGTTGCAGCGGCTCATAGACGCATTCGTTGGCCGAATGGTAGTGGTCGCCGTCCTCGCCGGGCCAGATGAAGAAGTGCAGGTTGCCGTCCGCGATATGGCCCAGGGTCCAGGTCCTGCCATCGGGAAAACGCTGCTCGACGAGACGGTAGACTTCGTCGACGTAGTTCTCCATGTCGCGAATCGGCAGGCTGACGTCATAGAGGTATTGCGGCTCGAACTGCATCAATGCGTCGAAGTCTTCGCGAATACTCCAGACATCACGCACCTCGGCGTCCGACTTCGGCAATACCGCGTCCGCTATAAGCCCGTCTTCGAGTGCTGTCGCGAGTACGCGCTCGAAGCGTGCATCGTCGAGATCGGGATCACCGCCCTCCGCCTGGAAAACGACGTAGAACGGGTAGTCGCGCGCGAGCGGTGCGCGATGCCAGCCCTCCGCGGTCACGGCCGCATAGTAGTCGTTCCACATGATTTCGAAGGCGCTCAAGGCGCCGGCAAGCCCGGCCTGCAATCGCGCGAGCAATGCAATGACGTCGTCGAAGCTTTCGAGCCCGACGAGTGCGTCCTGACGGCTTTGCGGGAGCGGGAACAACCGCAGCACGGCACGCGTCACGATACCGAGCGACCCCTCCGAACCGATGAACAATTGCTTCGTGTCGTAACCGGCATTGTTCTTGAGCATGCGATTCATCGACGACACGACGGTGCCGTCCGCAAGCACGGTCTCGAGACCGAGCACGAGATTGCGCATCATGCCGTACTTGAGAACGTTGATGCCCCCGGCGTTGGTCGCAACGTTGCCGCCAATCGTGCAACTGCCGCGCGCGCCGAGATCGAGCGGAAAATACAGGCCCTCACGCGCCACCGCTTCCTGGACGCTCTGCAGTACGGCGCCCGCCTCGACCACGGCGGTACCGCCGACGTGATCGATCTCGACAACGCGGCCCATCTTCTCCGTCGACAACACGACGTCGTCCCGCGTTGGTTCGACGGCTTCCACGCAGTTCGTCAGGCCGCCCTGCGTGATCAGCGACTGGGCGGCTGCGTTGCAGGCCTTCAGAATCGCGGCGACTTCGTCCGTCGTCGACGGCATCACGAGCGCGCGCGCCTGCATCGGCGCGCTGTTCCAGTAACTGGTTGCCCGCTCGGCAACCAGACCCGGCGGCAGCACGTGTCTGCGGTCGACGATATTCGCGAGTTCTGCTAGTGAATCCATGCGGCTACACTATCCCACAATCCAGTTGGGGAAACACCGGCATGCCAGTCACGACCGTCAGTCTCGAGCCGCCGTACCTGCTGTATCTCGGCGACGTCGCGGACGACGATCATGCGAAGACGGGACACGGTATCGCCTGCTGGCGCCCCGAGCAGTGTGTCGGCCAGATGCGCCTGCCCGGGTGTCCTGTCGACATCGGCCTGCCGGAGATGTCGGTGGTCGATGCCGTCGATGCGGGCGTAAAGACCGCCATCATCGGCGTCGCGCCTGTCGGTGGCCGGATTCCGGACCAATGGGTGCCGCAGCTGATCGAACTCGCCGGTGCCGGTATCGATATTGCAGCCGGCATGCATACTCGGCTGGCGGCGATGCCGGATCTCGTTGCCGCCGCTTCCGAAGGCGGGGCCAGGCTCACCGACGTTCGCGTGCCGCCGCCCGGTATACCTGTCGGGACGGGAACACCGCGCAGCGGCAAACGCGTCCTGACGCTCGGCACGGACTGCGCCGTCGGCAAGAAATACACGGCGCTCGCAATGCATCGCGAGCTCGAACGCCGCGATATCAGGGCGACGTTTCGGGCAACGGGCCAGACCGGCATCATGATCGCGGGCGAAGGCATACCCATAGACGCTGTCGTTGCGGACTTTGTTTCGGGTGCGGCGGAAATGCTCTCGCCGGACAACGATGACGATCACTGGGACGTGATCGAAGGACAGGGTTCACTATGGAACCCGGGCTACTCCGGCGTGACGCTCGGTTTGCTGCATGGCTCGCAGCCGGACGCCATCGTCGTCTGTCACGACGCATCGCGAACCCGGATTCTCGACGTCGGCGGCGATTACCCGATCCCCGAGCTCGATGAAGTCATTGACGATGCCCTGCGGCTTGCGCGGCGTACGCAGCCGCGATGTTTCTGCGCCGGTGTCAGTGTCAACACGTCCCGCATGGGCGATCTCGAGCGCGATACCTACCTGGGCGAGCTGCAGCACAATCTTGCACTGCCGTGTGTGGATCCGATCGCCACCGGTGTCTCTCCGATCGTCAATTTCATGCTGAAGTACGCGTGATGACGCGCCGCGTGTTCATTCATACCGAGTCCTGGCGTGCGATCATCCCGTTCCGGATCGCGAACAACGTCTGGGACGACTTCCCCTGCGTCATCTGCGAAATCGAACAGGATGGTTACATCGGCCGCGGCGAGGGGCTGGGCGTGTACTACTTCGATGAGACGCCCGAGTCGATGACGCATCAGCTAGAAGAGGTCGCGCCCGAGCTTGCGGCCGGCGCCGACCGCAATACCCTGCTCGGGCTTCTGCCGCCCGGCGGTGCGCGCATGGCGGCGGACGCGGCCCTGTGGGACCTCGAGGCCCAATTGCGCGACACAAGTGCCTGGCGGCTGGCGGGCGTCGATGAGGGACCGATCGAGACCGTTTTCACGATCGGTCTCGAAGACACGCCCGAAGCCATGGCGGCCAAAGCCGTCGCGGCAGCGGATATCTCGCTGTTCAAGGTGAAGCTCAACAACGATCGGCCCGTCGAGCGTATCGCCGCGATTAGCGAAGTGCGATCCGACGCCCGGCTCGTCGTCGACGTCAACCAGGGCTGGACGTTCGCGGAGCTGTACCAGTATGCGCCGATGCTTGCCGAGCTGGGCGTGAGCATGATCGAGCAACCGTTGCCGCGCGGCGGCGATGCGGAGCTCGCGGGTTACGACGCGCCGTTGCCGCTCTGCAGCGACGAGTCCTGCCTCCACCTCGGTGAGCTCGAGGAAGCGATCGAGCGTTACCAGATGATCAACATCAAGCTCGACAAGACGGGTGGCCTCACACACGGGCTGCAGCTGGCCGAGGCCGCGCGCGATGCCGACATGAAGCTCATGGTCGGTTGCATGGGCGGCACGTCGCTCGCGATGGCGCCGCACCACGTCATTGCGCAGCTCTGCGATTTCGTCGACATCGATGGTCCGCTATTGATACGCACCGACCGGCCGGGCGGGCTGCGCTACGACAAGGGCATCGTGACGCTTCCCGATCGACCGTTCTGGGGACAACCCGTCCGCACCCCTGACGGCTGAGCCTCCAGGTGCTTCGTCAACGGGCTGCTAGTAACGAAGCGTGTACGAAACCTTGAGATTGACGTCCGAGCGGGTGCTCGACAGGTGGTTGGACGGGTCGACGTCCGCGCCGTGGTTGAGCACGAGAATCAGCTCACGGCCGGCTTCGGGAATGTAACGAAGGCGGCTGTTGATCGCCACCACCTCGGCGGTATTGTCGTACTGCAGGAGGTTGCTCCACGACCATCGCGAATTGAACGCGATATCCGAACTCAGGCTGGCGAGATGCGATGTGAAGCTCCCGCTCGGCAGGTCGACGACGTTCTCGGTGAAGCCGAGCCCGAGAGACAGGTGCGCCGATTGCCGCCATCGCAGGTCGATCGACTTGAGCAATCGATCGCCGTCGAAAAAACCACCGTCCTCGACCGCCAGTATCAGGCGCAGCGGCCGCTGCCGACCCGTCTGCAGCTCGGCACGCAGGCGATCGAATTCGTAGTCGCCGGCCGGTACGTCGAGACGATCGAACAACTCGAAACCTTCTCGCACGGTTTCCCTGTTGCGGGACCACTCGACAAAGATATCGTCATCGCCATGGGAATAGAGACCGATCGGCATGAACGCGATCTGTTCCGACAATCTGTTGTCGTCCATATCCGTCACCAGCGAATAGTCGGCGCTGATGTTGATCGCCCGCCAGCGGCCGGTGTCCGGCCGCACCCGGAAACGGCTGCCAAGACCGTAGCGACGAATGCCTGCACGATTCACGAAACCGAGCGCGGGCCGGAAGTTCTCCTCGATCTGCTGCACATCGAGATAGGCCGAAAGCCGGTCGCTCGGAATCTCGAGCAAGGCGCCGAAAGCGCTATCGTCATCGTCCAGATCCGTCGTACGACTCTGTTGCGCCCAGAACCGACCCGTCAGGATTTCACCAAAGGGTCCTTCGGAATCCCGGTACAGGAAGTCGATGCCCGCGACCGTGTTCGAATCGTTGGACGTTGGATCGCCGTGCGTCAGGATGAACCCGACCGCCGACTCGTCGAGTACGTTCCAGGAGCCGCGCGCGACGAACAGGTCCCTGGCCTCGATGTCGCCGTTCGCGTCCTGGCGGATGGCGAGCGCACCCAGATTGAAGCCGCCGATGCGCCCCGTCAGCTTCATGCCACCGACGATATCGACGGCCTCTCCGTCTTCGCTGAGCCCGATGCGACGGGAAAAGAACGGCCGTCCGTTGGTGTCGATGTTGCCGAACTCGAAGATCCCCGCGTCCTGCAGGAAGAAGTCGCGCTTCTCCGGGAAGAACAACGAAAAACGATCGAGGGCGATTTGCTGTTCGTCGACTTCCGCGGTCGAGAAGTCCGTATTCAGCGTGAACGTCGCGCTGAGTGATGGTGTGATCCGATAGCGGACGTCGAGTGACGGTTCGAAGTCGCTGTCGTCATCGCCCAGCACGAAATCGCGGCTCCGGCTCACGTTCACGGACGGCACGATATCGAGGCCGAGTCCCTGCTCGATGTCGCCGATGCCGGTGACCTCCCCGCCGTAGGCCGGCCAGTCCTGGCGATCATGCGATGCCCACATGTTGAACTCCTGCTTCCGGACGATGCCACGGCCGAAGTTTATTCCCCAGGTGTCGAGGTCCCGGGCGAAGGAGATCGATTTGAACGGAATCGCGATCTCGGTGGACCATCCGGCCTCGTGAACCCGCGACTCCGCAAGCCAGATCGTCGCCCACTCTTCGATGAAACTCGCGTTGTTTTCGCGCAGCGCCTCTCGGCGAACGCCGTTTGCATTGACCTGGAAGAAGTAGTCGTTGCGCTTGTTGTTGAAACTGTCGAGGGTCACCCAGAAACGATCGTCCGACCAGAACAGTTTCCCCTGGATCATCTGCCTGGCCTGGATCGCCGCAGGCTCACTGTCGAGCAGGTTGGCGGCGATGTACAGGTACTCGTCATCGTAGGTCACATGGACAATGGTCCGCTCGGACGGCTTGCCACCATCGGTCGGCACGGTCTGATGAAAGTCGTCGACGATCGCAGCGTCCCGCCAGACGGCGTCATCGAGCTTGCCGTCGATGACGGGCGGCGACTCGGTGCGATGAATCTCGAAAGACTTGCGTTGGCCGTTCACCGTGTAGACGGCGAGCGCCTCACCGGCATACAGGAGCAAAACGGCGGCGAGCAGGCAGCGTTTCGGCGTCATGGCGGTTCCCCGCGGGACATATGCTGTTTAGATAACAGGCGATTCGCTTTCGTTGCCCGCGTTGCGACCAGGGGTTCGTTTCCTGCGACGAAACGTGCTGAAATCCTGCGAGTTGGTCGGACAGGACGCTAGATCCGGTCCGCAAGACGGTCGACGTTCGCCTTGTACTTGCGGCTCAGCTTGAGCTCGATCTGGTCACCGACCTGAAGGAAGTACTCGCCATTGCGATGCGGCCGCATCGCCGTCACCCGGTGACGGTTGACGATGGCCGAGCGATGCACCCGCACGAACAGGTCGGGGTCGAGGAGTTCCTCGAGGTGCTTCATCGTGCCACGCAACACGAACGTATCGCCGCCGGCATGAACACACATGTAGTCGCCCGCGGCATCGATCCAGTCGATTGCATCGACGTCGATACAATTGCTGGCCGTGCCATCGCGTATCGCGATGCGCTTCGGGTAACGAACCTGCTCGCCGGATGCGGCGGCGAGCGCAGACTCCAGGGTGAGTTCCTTGCCGGTCAGTTCGCAAACGAACTTGAGGAGCTTGTTGCGATGCTCGTCCGCAAGCCTCTCATCGCAGTGCTTGCGCGCGCGCTCGATCGCCTCGTTCAGGCGTTCGTCATTGATCGGCTTCAGCAGGTAGTCGAGCGCGTTCGCTTCAAACGCCCGTAGCGCAAACTCGTCGTACGCCGTGACGAAGATGATCTCCGGCATGGCGCTCCCGGACAACCGGCGCAACACCTCGAAGCCGTCCATGCCCGGCATTTGCACGTCGAGAAACAACAGGTCCGGCGCCTGGCTGCGCACAGCCTCGAGCGCTTCGCGGCCATTGCAGGCCTGCCCGCAAATCTCGATGTCGTCGAAGCGCTCCAAACGTATTTCGAGCCCACGGCGCGCCAGTTCCTCGTCGTCGACGATCAATGCCCTAAGCATGATTCTCCTCGAACGGAATGTTGATGGTGATCATCAGACCGCTGGGTTCGTTCGGCGCCAGCGTAAAGGCCTGCTCCTCGCCGTACAGATACTGCAAACGCTCTCGCGTGTTCTTGAGTCCGACGCCGCTCGACTTCTGACCGTGATCGCCGTCGCCGAGACCGGGGCCGGTGTCGGAGAGCTGCATCGCGAGCGTGCCATGATGAACATGCGCCGCGATGCGTAGCGTGCCGCCTTCTTCGCGGGGGGTAATCGCGTATTTGATCGCATTCTCGATCAACGGCTGCAGAATAAGGCTCGGGACCAGCGCATTGAGCGCTTTTTCGTCGATGTCCTTCTCGATGATCAGACGGTCGCCGAAGCGCACCTTCTCGATTTCGAGATACAGGTCCAGCGCATCCAGTTCGGAACCGAGCGTCACCCGGCTCATCGGATCGTTGTCGAGCGTGTAGCGCAGGAAGTCGCTCAGCCGGCTGACGGCCTGGTTCGCCGTCTTGTTGGCGCCATCGAGAATGAGCGTCGAAATGGCATTCAACGTATTGAAAAGGAAATGCGGGTTGAGCTGGTAGCGCAGCATCTTGAGCTGCGCCTGGTGTGCCGCGGCGACCGCTTTCAGCGTCTGTTCCGTCTGATCCTGCAGTTGCTGGTAATACTTGATACCGAAATAGAGGCCGCTCCAGCACAACATAATGTAGAAAGACCCGATTACGCCGCTGACATAGTCCATCACGTGCGCTGGCTGCCAGCTGTTCTTCACCCAGTCGTAGTAAAGGACGTTGCGAAACCACTGCCAGAAGAATGCGACGACATACGAAGCCGCCAGCGTACCGAGACCGAGTACGGCGACCGACCGGGTCCAGAGCACGCGATACAGGTACCGCAAAGGGATCGTGCCGAGAAACCCGGTCACGGCGGCCGCGGCGATGACCGCGAAAAAGGCCTCCGGTTTCTCATGCGCGAGCGCGCCGAGCCAGGCGGCCAGCATATAGCCGGTCCAGCCCGCGACGTTCAGAATCCAGAATAGTCTGCCCCGATCGCGGAACACTGCGTCAATTTTCACGGTCCGATTATAGACCGCGTTATGCTGTACCCTGCACGGGTCGTCGTGCGGGAGGCACGTTTCGCCGCTGTCAGGGAGGTCGTGTGAGTCGGATTCTGCAGAACCAGCTCGTTGTTTTCGCGCTGCTGTTCCTTGCCGCCTGTGGCGGTGGTGGCGGCGGCGGTGGCGGCGGTGCAGCGGCGCCGGTCCAGTACACGTACACTCCGCCGGTCGACAACGGCGACGGTTGGGCCGTCGCGAGTCTCGCCGACGAGGGCATGGACGAGGCGCTGATCACGACGATGATGCAGCGCGTCCTCAACGGAACCTATCCGGGCATCGATGCCGTGGCGATCGCGCGCAACAACAGGCTCGTGCTGCATCAGCAGATCCGCAACGGGACCGGCGACTTCGATCCCTGGGCCGGCAATACGGATCCGGAACGCCATATTCTGCATTCGACGAGCAAGAGCGTGACGTCTGCCCTGATCGGCATCGCTATCGATCAGGGCCATATCGCGTCGACACAGGTGCCTTTCTACGACCTGTTCAACTACGCCGTCTATGACAACTGGGATCCGCGCAAAGCGACCATGACGCTCGAGGACGCCCTGACCATGCGGCTCGGCCTCGAATGGGACGAATGGTCGCTGCCGTACACGAACCCGGAAAACGATCTCGTCTATCTCGAGAACAACAACACCGACTGGTCCAAGGCGCTGCTCGACTTGCCAATGACCTCTGACCCCGGAACCGTTTTTGCCTACAACACGGCCGCGACGATCGCGATCGGCCAGGCGCTCCAGAATGCCACGGGCATCCCGATGGCAGACTACGCGAACCAGTACCTGTTCTACCCGATGGACATCTTCGACGCCCTGTGGGCGAGATCGCCGACCGGTCTGCCCATCGGCGGCAGCGGACTCTACCTGAAGATTCGCGACCAGCTCAAGTTCGGCCAGCTGTTCGTCAATGGCGGTTCCTGGAACGGCACACAGGTCGTCAGCTCTGCGTGGGTGGCGGATTCGATGGTACGCCGGGTCGACATCTCGTCGTGGGCGACTTACAGCGAGGGTTACGGATTCCAGTGGTGGCTCGACGACTTCTTGCACGGCCAGCAGAACGTCGACGCCTGGATCACGGCCGGCTATGGCGGACAGTACACGTTTTGCATCCCGGACCTGAACCTCGTGATCGCGTTCACCGGTCACAACTACGAGAACGGCGTCGGCGTGAGCAATCTCTATGCCATGGTCGAGGATCTCGTCATCGCATCGGTGAGCCAGCCCTGAACCAGCCCTGTGTGCGCAGGCAGAAACGCACGAGCATCAACATGAGCGGCACTTCGATGAGCACACCCACGACGGTCGCGAGCGCGGCGCCGGACGAAAGGCCGTACAGCATGGCCGCCGTCGCAATGGCGACTTCGAAATGGTTCGACGCGCCGATCATCGCGGTCGGTGCCGCGTTCTCGTAGCTGAGACGCAGAACCTTCGCCGCGACGTAACCGATCGCGAACACGAGGACGGTCTGTACGAATAACGGAATCGCTATCCAAAGGATCGTCAGCGGGTTCTGCACGATCGTATCGCCCTTCAGTGAAAACAGGATGACGAGGGTAATCAGCAATGCCGAGATGGTGACGGGCGTCAGGAAGTGCAGGAACTTCTCGCGGAACCATTCTTCGCCCTTGTGCGAGATGATCCATTTGCGCGACAGGTAGCCGGCGACGAGCGGCAGCGCGACGTAGACGCTGATCGACAGCAGCAGTGCCTCCCAGGGCACCGGAAGCTTGCCGACGCCGAGCAGGAAGCCGCCGAGCACGCCGAACAGGACGAGCATCGTCAGAGAGTTGATCGCTACCATGACGAGCGTGTGGCCATCGTTGCCTTTCGACAGGTACCCCCACACGAGCACCATCGCCGTACATGGCGCGATGCCGAGCAGGATGCAACCGGCGAGGTAGCTGCGCCACAACGGCACCTCGAGCATTTTCACGCCATCGACCATGACGACCGTGCCGGACCCGTAGGTATCGCCGACCTGCAGCGACTCACCGAGCGGCATCTTGACGAAGTCGACGGCGTCGGGACCGATGAAACCGAGAAACAGCGATCCGAGGAAGAAACTCGCGATCGCGTACATCGTGAACGGCTTGATGGCCCAGTTGATGAATAGCGTCAGGCCGACCGGTCGAACGGCCTTGCCCGCGCGAACGACTTCGTGGAAGTCGATCTTCACCATGATCGGGTACATCATGAAGAACAGGCAAATCGCGATCGGTATCGATACGACCGGCGCACCATTGACCGAGATCGCCATCGCATCGAGCGACTGAGCGACCTCGGGCGCGAACCGGCCGAGGGCCACGCCGGCGACTATGCACAGCGCGACCCAGACGGTCAGATAACGTTCGAAGAACCCCATGCCGGGGATTCTCCGTGTTTTCCGTCTCCGCGCCTAGCCGGACCGGGTCGCGATGGCCGGAGAAATGTTTCCGGCTCGTTTCGCCGGGCCGACGACAGCGGCCTGCCCGACGATCCAGAGGGCCATCATCGCAAGCGGAATCACGTACCAGGCCAGCGGTGTCAGCGCGAACTGCTGGACCATCAGGATATTCAGACCGATGGCCAGGATCGAGCCGGCGACAATGCCCACGGAGCTGACGAGGAAGTTCTCGAGCATGAAGTAGCGCACGATGGCAGCCTTTGTCGCGCCGAGCGCGCGCCGGATACCGATCTGCCGCGTGCGGCGGGCAACGCTGAAACTCGCTAGTCCGACGATGCCGAGACCCGTGATGGCGGTCAGCAAAGCGACGATGAAGGTCAGCATCTTGATCATGGCCGAATCGCCGAGATACGACAGCTTGCGCGTATCCTCCATCGCCCGCACGCCGCGAATGATGCGGTCCGTATTGCTGGTCGACAGCAGTTCCTCGACCTCGGCCATCATGCGGTCGCGTTCACCGGGCTCGGTGCGAACGACGTACCGCACGAACTCGGACTCGCGAATCAACGGCACGAGCATCGAGCGTTCCACGCCGGTCCACGTCGGCCAGGGCGCCTGCAGGCGCTCGACGACGCCGACGATGTTCGTTGGATTGTCGTCGTTGAACCAGAAGGTCTTGCCGATGTACGAGCCTTCGTGGTCGGGGAAAAGGTCCTTCGCGAGCGCCTCCGTCACGATAACGGTCGATGGCCAGAAATCGTCGCTGTCCGAATCCCACGCGACCTGCTCCGGCGTGAAGTTTGCGCCTTCCAGAAGGTTCAGCGCGAACGTCTCGAGACCGTGTTCGTCGGTGAAGTAGATCGCCGAACTCGACACGCTCTTGCCGACACCGGGTTCGCGGTGCAGGCCTTCCGACCAGCCGCCCTGGCGAAGCGGGTAGGAGTTCGTCGCGATCGCGTTGACGACGCCCGGCAGGTTGCGGATCAGGTCGAGGTCTTCCCGGATCAGCGACTTGGTGTCCATGTCGGGCTTGAAACCGACGCTGACGAGACCGAAGGTATTCGGCTCGTCGATACCGCTCGGCCGCGACATCTTGATCGAACGTTCCTGCATGATCGCAATGGCATTCACCATGATTGCCATCGTCACCGCGATCTGCAGCGCGATCAGAAGATAGCCGCCCTTGCTGCGCATCATCGCGCGCCAGATAGGTCCGAATTCCATGCCGTTCTCCTACTGCAGCCTGAGGTGTGTGGCCGGCGTGATGTTGCAGGTGCGCCAGGTCGGATAGAGGGCCGCGCCGAGCGCTGAGACGATCGCAAGCGCAACGGCGAGCATGACCATCGACCAGTCCATCCGCACGAGGTGCTGGATGAATTCGTACTCGATGAACAGGTTCTCGATACCTCGCAGGCCGAACCAGGTCGTAACGATGCCGAGCAGGCCGCCCGCAACACCGATCATGCCGGCCTCGATGACGTGCTGCCTGAACAGCTCGCTCTTGCTCGCGCCGAGCGCGCGTCTCAGGCTAGTATCCTTCGCGCGCCGCATCGCCTTGGCAAGGAGCAATCCGACCGTGTTGAGCAAACACACGATCAGGAACAACACCGCAAGACTCAGGAGAACGTCGACCTCACTATCGACGACCTCGTTGTATTCCATCCACTCGGCCGGGTTGCGCAGATGGTTGTTGAGTGGCCGCGGAAATCGGCCGAGGAGCTTCTGCTCCTCGACGTATGCGTCGAGGAAGTTGAGGTAGTCCTGCTTCGCCGTCTCGTTCTGCAGCTCGACCCACATCTGAATCCAGATGCACTCGGAGTTCAGGAAGCCGTCCCGACCGCTGCCGTCCGGGATCGGCTTCCAGCAGCTCGTGTTGCCGGTATTGTCGAAGTCGTTGGCGACGGCCAGCGAGAACGGCAGGAACAGCTGCGCGGGGTCTTCGAACGGATTGTTGTTGACGTCGTAGAACTTCGGGACCGGGTTCCAGGTATCGAGGACGCCGGTGATACGATAGGTCTCGTCGTTGAGGCGCACCGCCTCGCCGACCGGGTTCTCCCCGCCGAAGAGCTGCTCGTTGAGCACCCTGTCGATGACGATGACGCGCTCCTCCGACTGGTCCGACGAATCGTCCCAGCCGGAGCCGTACAGGAACGGCACGTCGAACATCGGAAAGAAGTCCGCCGTCGTCGCGCGCGCCTGGACCTGGAACGGGCGCGCGTCGTCGCCGTCGGGTTGCACGACGCGCGATGTCTTGAAGCTCGTCGTCTGCCGGAAGGCCCGGTCCGCATTGAACAACGCCTTCGCGTCGAGGTAAGTTACCTGTACCGGCGGGTTGTTCGGCTCGTCGTACGGGTCATCGGGGTTCCAGTTGTCCACTTGCACGTGATACAGCTGGTCGTTCTTGTGCTCGATCGGGTTACCGCTCATGACGTGACGCACGGTCATGATCGTCATGCAGGCACCGATGCCGACGGCAATCGCGGCGACCATCAACCCGCTGAGAACCGGGTTCGCCCGAATGCTCAAGGCGCCGAGCTTGAGGTAGTAAGGAAACATCGCGCTCTCCTGTCAACCGGCGGCCAGATTGGCAATGTGCAGGTCGGGTGAGCCGTCACTGACCTGGCCGTCGCGGACGAAGATGTTGCGCTTCGCGCGATCCGCCAGCGCAAGCTCATGGGTCACCATGATGATCGTCGTGCCTGCATCGTTGATCTCGCCAAGCAGGTCGAGGACGCTGTCTGCCATGTGCGAGTCCAGGTTGCCGGTCGGCTCGTCGGCGAGAAGGAAGCGGGGTTCACCGGCAAGCGCGCGGGCAATGGCGACGCGCTGCTGCTGACCGCCCGACAACTGCGCGGGCAGGTGCCGCATGCGCGAACCGAGGCCGACCATCTCGACACACTTTTCGATACGCCGTTTGCGCTCGGCCGCATCGAATTTGCGGTACCGCAGCGGCACATCGACATTGTCGAAGACGTTGAGCTCCGGAATCAGGTTGAAGCTCTGGAAGATGAAGCCGATCTTTTCGTTGCGCACGCGCGAACGCGCCGTGTCGTCCAGCTTCGAGACATCGCGGCCGTCGAGCTCATAGGTACCGCTCGTCAGATCCTCGAGCAGGCCTGCGATGTTCAGGAACGTCGTCTTGCCCGAACCCGATGGACCGGTCACCGAGACGAACTCGCCTTCGTCGACGGTCAGGGAAAACTCCCGCAACGCGTGCGTTTCGACGGTGTCGGTACGATATACCTTGGATACGTTGGTCATTTTCAGCATAGCCGGCACTCCTGAATGGCTAATCGGTCAGCAGGACCGTTTCCGCACTGCGAAACGCGTCCAGGTTGGAAATCACGATCTCGTCGCCCGGCGCGAGGCCCGCGACGATTTCGACGGCGCCGAGGCTGCGTGCGCCGGTCTCGATCCGGCGTTTCTCGGCCGTCCCTTCCCCGGTGACGATGTAGGCAATGCGCCCGCCGCCGCTATCGAGGAACTGGCCACGCTGCACCATCGTCACGTCGCTGTGTTCCGCGAGCAGCACACGCACGGTCAGCCGCTGGTTCTGGCGCAGATTGCCGGGCATGCCGTCCGTAAACCGCACCCGGCTCATCACCTGGTTGTTGACGATCTCGGGCGATACGGCCGTCACCCGGGCCTCGAAGCGTTGACCGCCGATGAGCACCTCGGCAGACATGCCGATCGCCAGGTCGTCGGCGTAACTCTCGGGAATCTGTGCGTCGACCTCGAAGCGCGAGAGGTCAACCACGGCCATCACGGGCGTGTCGCGCGAGACTGCGGCTTTCTGGTCGACGAGCAGATCGCCGACGATCCCACTCACCGGTGACTTGATCGCCAGGTTGTCGACCTGGCGCCGCAGATCCTCGACAAGCAATTCCTGCCGGCCCACCTCGAACTCGCTGGCACGCAGCTCGAACGCAAGCCGTTCGTCGAAGAGGTCCGCGTCGGCAACGGCGTGCTTGTGCGCGAGTTCGGCGTTGCGCAGGTCGTCCTGCGCTTTCTCGAAATCGATCTCGGGCATGACGCCGACTTCGTTGGCCTCGTCGGCACGGCGCTTTTCGCGTTTCGCGGCGACCAGCGCAACGTCGGCAAGATCGGCGGCCTTGCGTTTCTCGAGCGCCTGCTGGCGAGACTCGATACGCTGCCGCTCGAGTTCCATCTTGCGCTGGGCCAGCGACGATTCCGCCTGTTGAAGTTCGTTCGTGAGCTCGGGACTGTCGACGACCGCGAGCACCTGGCCTTCCAGCACCTGCTCACCGGCCGCGACTTCGAGCGTGATCGTGCCGCCCGCGGTTGCATAGAGCGTCGGGCTGATCGCCGCGACGACGCGGCCCTGCACGGACACGTCCTGGACGAGGTCGCCGCGCGTCACCACGGCCGTTCCCACGCGGTCGGCGGGCACGCTGACGGTGGCATCCGCCCAGCGCTGGACGAAAGGCACCGTGAACCACACGGCAACGGCCACCGCGACGCCGATCCCGCCGAACATCATGTACTTACGACGCGGGTTCGGCGGTGCGAGACGTACGTCCTGCGCCGATGTGTCCTGAATAGCCAGTGCCCTGACCCCCTGTTCGCTTGTTGTTTCCTACTTTGATGCAGGAGGACGCGAAATCGTTTGATACTCGATCAGGGGCGATACACGACAGTGTCGCCAAGGTGCTGATTTTCAACGAGACGCCAGGTCTCGCCCGTGTCGCGACGGTGGATCCAGATCGCGTGTCTCTGTCGCTCGCCGATAAAGCTCCGCCAGCGCTCCGAGAAGATCACGATGTCCTGATCGGCCGCATAGGCCATGGCCTCCAGCGACCGCCCCTCTGGCAACGAAAGCGTCTTCGCGACCGAGCCGTCGAGCGTCACGAACGCATAGGTGGTCTCGTCGCCGCGGCCGCGGCACAGCAACGCATCGAATTCAGGCACCCAGACCGCGGCATCGAGTGCGCAACGGTCGGCGAGTCCCGGCGTCGATGACCTGCCATCGACGATGTCGAAGAGCTGAGGCGGACCGTCACCGATGGCGTACAGGAACGCGGTTGCAGAGACCGGAATGATCTGCACGGGCACACGGTAGTCGCGCGACGCGATCTCGATCGTCTCCCAGGTTTCTCCCTGTCGTCGCTTCGCGAGAATCCGGCGACCTTCATCGTAAACGAGCACGTCCGTGCCCGGCAGGTAACGGCCCCTGCGGCCCTCGAAGAAACGCAACAGCTGTTTGGTGGCAATGTCGTACAGCACCAGGCTGTGCGTGTACTGCCGGTTCACCTGGCCATACACGGTCAACAACAGACGCCCGCTGCCCTGGGGGGCAAGCTCGACGATCGTGTCGTCGCCGATGGACGTCACGACGCGCGTGCTGCCATTGCGCAGGTCGAGCTCCGCCAGATAGTTGCCGGCGGCGAAGTACAGCCCGCCCGACAGCTCCGGGTGTTCTTCCGCGCAGCCGGCCAGCAGCGCGGCCAGGGCAAACACGGTCATTCGCGTGACTATTGAATCCATTTTGACCGAGAATGGCACATTCCCATCGATTGTCGAGGCCCGATCCACATGAAAACCACCGCCGCCGCACTGGTCCGCCACGCACTCGAGCAGGTCGGCGTCCGGTACACCTTCGGTATCCCGGGCGTTCACAATATCGAACTGTACGACGAGCTGCTCGGCTCGGAACAGATTCAACCGGTTCTCGTAACGCACGAGGGAGCCGGTGCCTTCATGGCGGACGCCATCAGCCGTGCGACGGACAGCATCGGCACGCTCGTGATCGTGCCGGCCGCCGGCATCACGCATGCTTTGTCGGGTGTCGGTGAAGCGTTTCTCGACGGCGTCCCGATGCTGATCGTCTCGGGCGGTATTCGTACCGACGTCGAGCACAGCTTTCAGCTGCACGACGTCGACCAGCAAGCCATCATGCGGCCGCTGACCAAGGCGCAATACAGGATCGAGCGTTACGAGGATGCCATCCCGACCGTTTACGAGGCTTACCGGACCGCCGTGTCGGGCGAGCCGGGTCCCGTCTTCATCGAGATTCCCGCAAACCTGCAGTTGCTGACCGGCGAGGTCGAAGGCATGGCCGACGCCAGTATCGACCTCGACAGGCCCGAACTCGACACAAAGGCGATTGACGATGCGGCGGCCATGCTGGCGGCGGCGGAAAAGCCCGGAATCTTCGTTGGCTGGGGCGCACGGCACGTGACCGGCGACGTTGTCCGGATTGCCGAGCATCTCGGTGCGCCGGTCGCGACGACGCTGCAGGGTCTCGGCGTATTCCCGGGAGATCATCCGCTGCACGCCGGCTTCAGCTTCGGGCCTTCCGCGGTGCCGGCATCGCAGAACGCGTTCGCGGACTGCGACGTAATGCTCGCGATCGGCACGCGCTTCGCCGAGATCTGCACGGGCAGCTACGGCGCCGTGCCGCCGGGGAAGCTAATCCACATCGATATCAATCCGGACGCGATCGGCGCCAACCACGAAACGCCTGTCGGAATCTGTGCGGATGCTCGGGACGCGGTACCGGCGCTTGCCGATGCCGTCGCGGCTTCGGGGGAGCGAAGAGACGGCACCGGCGTTGCCGCGGCGATTGCTCGTGACAAAGCGACATACCGGGAAGCCTGGCACAAGCATGACCCCAAAGGCCGCGTGAATCCGGCACGTTTCTTCGAAGAGCTGCGCGTTCAGCTGCATGACGATGCCATCGTCATTGCCGATGACGGCAACCACACGTTCCTGACCGCGGAACTGATGACGATCAACAAGGGCGGCAAGTACCTTTCGCCGACCGACTTCAATTGCATGGGGTACTGTGTGCCGGCAACGATTGCCGTCAAAATGGCCATCCCCGATCGTGAGGTCGTCGGCATCGTCGGTGACGGTGCGTTCCTCATGACCGGACTCGAGTCGGTGACTGCAGCCGCCAACGGCGTCGGGGCCGTCTGGTTCGTGTTCAACGACGGCGAGCTGGCACAGATTGCGCAGGCGCAGGAAATGCCGTACCAGCGCACCGCCTGCACCGAGGTCGGTAACCTCGACTACGAGGCGTTCGCCGCGGCGACGGGCGCGGCCTATGTCGACATTGCCAATGACGCGGAGCTGCACGACGGCATCGAGCGGGCGCTGTCGGCAGCGGCCGGCAACAGGCCCGTGCTCGTCAACGTGCACATCGACTACAGCAAGAAGACGCAATTCACGGTCGGCACGGTACAGACCAACTTGAAACGCTTCGACACGAGGAACAAACTGCGTATCGTAGGACGCGCTCTCAAGAGGAAGATTTTCGGCAGCTAGGCGGTGGAACTGACGCAGGAACAACGCGCGATACTGGATGGCGGCGACGGCGAGGTCATGGGCAATTGTCTGCGCACGCTGGTCCAGTATGGCCGCGCGTTCGACGCGCCGCGCCTCGTGCCGATCAAGAGCGCGCACCTGACCGGCAGTTTCAAGATCTTCTTTTACACCGCGTACTACGAGATCGTCAGCCGGCTCGTCGACGCCGGTATCAAGGTCAAGGTACCGACGACGCTGAACCCGCGCCCGGGATACGACTACGCGCCCCAGAACCGGATCGTGTTCAAGAGCCAGAAGTGGCACGAGGCGCAGCTCGAGGCACTGGGCGTTACGCCGAACTACTCATGCGTGTGCTACCACGGCGCGAACAACCCCGAGTACGGCGACGTGCTCGGTTGGGCGGAGTCGTCCGCCATCATCTATGCCAACTCCGTCATCGGTGCGCGCAGCAACCGCAATTCGATCATGGTCGACCTGTGCCAGGCCGTCACGGGCCTGACTCCCGAGTTCGGCTACCTCTATGACGAGAATCGCAAAGGCGAGATCCTCGTCAAGCTCGACATCGAGGAGATGGATGCCCCCGCGCTGGGGTTTCTGATCGGCCGGATCGCGGTTGATCGCAACCCGGTCCTGACGCACTACCCGTTCAACGATGCCGAGTTGAAGAACATGGGTGCGGCGATGGCGTCTTCGGGCGGCGTCACGATGTTCGGCGTCGAGGGCCTGACCCCCGAAGCGCCCGATCTCGACACGGCGTTCGGCGGCAAGGAACCGGCTGAAACCGTGACGATTACGCAGAAGGATCTCGACAGCATTCGCGCCGAACGCGACGTGCAGCGCGAGGCGTCCCAGATCGCTTTCGGCTGCCCGCAGATGACGATCGAGGAAGTCACGGAGATCAGCCGGCATTTCGTGGGCAAGAAGATCGCGAAACCGGTGAGCTTCCACGTCATGCCCGACGCGGCGGACGAGTTCTCCAGGACGGATCTGTACCAGGAGGTACTGAACGCCGGAGTACAGATCCAGCGGCACTGTCCCCTCGCGGGGCTGAGCCTGCGAATCGGGCTCGGCAAAAAAGACGTGCTGACACCGTCCGGCAAACTGTATTACTACCTCGAGGGCACGCGATACGGAAATCTCGACGACGTGCTGCGCGAAGCCGGCGTGCTGGACGGATGACGACGCTCAAGTGCAAGACGGTCATCGGCGGCAGGGCCCGCGGCAAAGCCATGGTCACGAGGCAGCCGATCAATTTCACGGCGGCCATGTGCAAGGTGCCGAACATGCTGCCGAGCAAGCGCGCCGAGATCCGCGACTCGCATCATGAGCTGTTCAGGAAGAACATCGCGGATCGCGTGCTCGTCTTTCCGTCGTGCATCGGATCGACGCACACGGGCCTCGTGCTGCTCGACCTCGTCAGCATGGGTCGAGGGCCGGCCGCATTGGTCGTGCAAAGAAACGACTCGCTGCTGATCTCGGGCGTTGTCCTGTCGGACGTCTGGTTCGACCGCAGGATTCCGGTCGTCGAGTACGAAGACGACGACCTGTATGAACTCGTCGAAGACGGGGCGGACGTCACGGTCGACGGTGACGCGAGCGAGATTCGCGTTGCCCCTTCTAGCCGGGAGGCTTCTTCGTGAGGATAAGGACGATGGCGAGTATGTCCGGTTCCGGATTGCGTCGGTTCAACGACATGTTATTGAACTCCATCCACTGCTGACTCACCAGGTCGGCGGTCGCGAGGTTCCATTGAGTCAGTGCATCGTGGCCGTAGCCGATCGCATGGACGGAACAGACGGAAGTTCGACAGTCGATCAGGGAGAAATTGAACTGCGCCAGGGACGGCTTCTGCGCAAAATAGGCGGTGAGCTGCCCCTCCATGTACGTCGCCCACGACTCCTCGCGTTCGTCATTCTCGTATCGGGCCTGTAGTTCCTTGTCGACACGTTCCTCGATCATCTCCGCAATTTCCGGCGGATACTGATCTCTCGTGCCCGTTGCCGTCGATCTTTCGGCTTGCCTCACTGAACCGTGTTCCTGCGGCGATTTGGCGGTTGACCGGGCCTGAGATTCCAACGGCACGTCGATCGGCGCCGCCTCGACGGATGTGGACCGGATGCTGTCTT
>JANQGP010000136.1 GCA_028277265.1 Woeseiaceae bacterium
CGTCTCGAGCGCGAAGTGGCGGAGCTCAAAGAGCGGCTGGGGATGCGGTCGGAAAGGCCGGCAAACTGAGAATCGGTCTGTTCCTGGCCGCTTCATTAAAGACCGTTCCTCACTCACGTATACGGCGCTATTGCAGATTGGTTCTGTGTCTGACTCTGTCTGTGTATCCGAGACCATCGGCTCCATCACAAAATCTTCCGCCTGCTCAGTTAATCAAGTTAGCGCCAAGAAAGCAGGCTTCACGTCCACAAATCTGTAGACGTACCCTCAGCCAGCTACGGGCATTTGGTGCGGTATTTGGTCCGTGTGCACATAGATAGGACTGCACCAAAGCCCAATTTCCACACCAAATCCAAATATGGTCATTCTAGCTCAATATCTGATACACTGAACCTGCAGGGGATGCCGCAAGCTGACTTCTGACGAGACGGAAATCTTGCGAGAGCTGGACGATCAGCAGACGCGGTGCACGAAGCGAGATCGACGGTATTCAGCAGTGCAGTTCGCGCGAGCGCCCTCTAGATCGCGTCGTTCGAACGGCAATCGCACGGGTATTCCCGGCGCGTCCCGATCAGAGGAAATCGGGGTGCTCTCTTCACCGTCGGAAACAGGAATTTCCGTAGAACCAACAAGAAGAAACGGAGAAAGACGATGAGATATGTTTTTGCACTTGCCGTGCTGACGTACGGCGCCATCGGGTATTGCGAGGAAGACAACGTTGGCAAAGGACTGTCTGCTGACGAGAACAGGCGATATGTATACAACGATATTGAATATCAGAAGAAGCCGGGCGGAAAGAAAGAACTAGTAAGAACCCATTACATCTATACCGGTGAAGCTGAAAAAGAAGAAGTGGAAAGAATGTGGGGACATCTAACCCCCGATCAAAAATGCACCAACATCGACGCCCGGTTGTTCCATTTTTGCGTTCAACGACGTTTCTTCGATCCAAGCGCTCGTGTGTATTTCGATACAGGGTCCGACGATCCGGACGAAATAGACATCTTCAACGACGGAGGACTCAACCCAACGATCGAATTCGCCGCGGTCTACTTGCCATGGCGATTTGGGCACGGGGCCTATTTCGATGACTGGTCCTGGGGGCCGGTTGTCGGCGTCGGAATCAGCGCTCCCCCGGACGACTCCGAAAACAGCATGAACGAAGCATCGACCGCGCCGGTCGTGATGTTGTCATACGGCCTCATGGTTGAGCACGAAATCTCTGAAGGCGGTGCTTCGTTTGCGCTTGAGGTCGGTGGCGCAACCGGGTTTTCTTCAGATGAATCGCTTGGAGATTCGACGGATACTGCTGCATTTGTCGGACTAAAATTTAATGTTCCAATGGGCAAGAAAGAAGAAAAGAAAGTCGGTTTGGAAGACAAGGAGTTCAAGAAAGCCCTCGAAGAAGACAAGAATCGACAGTAACCTGTGCAGTGCCGGCCCGTGAACATGCGGCCCGCCTCGGTGATTTCTGGTCGGTTTCCGACAACGAGACCGATAAGCCTCTAATCGCTGAGGAAGTGCTTCTCCAGAAACTCGGATCTGAAGTCCTGCGGGGGCGTCATACGATCCGGGCGTCCTTCGGGCGTGAAGTCCATCAGGTTCCAATAGGGCCAGACCGTGTCGACGTGATTGCCCTGCAGCTCGGTTCCCCAGAAATGGAAGATCTCGCCATCGAGCTTTCTGAATACGTGCAGGATCGGCCACTGCATGTCGTCGTTTTCACCCTGGCATCGATAGTCGGCCTGGTACGTCGTGCCGTAGCCCGAGACCAGGTCAATCTGCGTCCACTTCCGGGTCCTGGCCCAGTCATTGATTTTCTCCGCGGGCGCTTTGGCGATGCCACAGAACGCAGCGTCGTGAGATACCTGGAACGCCGTTCGGTCAAATCCGTCCATCAACGACGTGCACGACAAGCACGGGTTGTCCCAGCCGGGGCCGTACATGAAGTTGTAGAGCAGCAACGTCGTCTTGTCACCGAAGAGCTCGGACAACCGGACTTCCCGGCCGACCTTGCCGTCATTGGCCCACTGGAACGCATAGTCCTCTTTCAATCTGCCGCCCAAGGGCAGCTGGCGACGCTTTTCCGCGACCGACTTCACTTTCTCAACCAGTGCCTGTTCTTCTGCAAGCAACTCATCGCGTGCCTTTCGGTAGTCGGCAGATTCGTTGGGATATCGCAAGTCACTCATGGTGGCAGGGCCTCGATAGGTGTGAGATGACTAAGTATGAGTATAGTCGACGCAACCTCCGATTCCCGCCCTCCGGGCAATTCAGCCGGCCATCAGTCCGCTACCCGGTCCATGGCGATGATGACCTTGCCGCGGGCGCGATGGGTCTCGAGGTAGCGCAAAGCCTCGGCGGTGTCGCTCAACGGATAATGGGTATCGATCTTCGACGTCAGGCGGCCATCAGCCATCAGCCCGGCCAGGTATTCGAGATCGTCCCCGGTCACGCTCGCCAGCATCATGCCGATATCCTGATCGACGAACGGTGAGAGCATCATCGCTTTGAGCGGCCCCCAGAACGGCGCAATCCAGTTTCCCTTGGGGCCACCGACGAGCACCATGCGTCCCTGTGGCTTGAGTACACGACGGTTGGCGGTCAGGGAATGATTGCCCACCATGTCGACGATCAGGTCGTACTCGTTGTCGCTTTCGGTGTAGTTCTCGTTCTTGTAGTCGAAAACGTGGTCGGCACCCAACGCGCGCACTATCTCGACGTTGCGCGTGCTGCAAACACCGTGCACTTCGGCGCCGAGGGCTTTCGCGATCTGCACCGCATAGGTACCGACGCCGCCCGACGCGCCATTGATCAGGACCTTCTCGCCCGCGGTCAGCCGGCCATCGTCGCGCAATGCCTGCAGGGCGGTTACCGCCGCTATCGGAATGGCCGCGGCCTCGTCGAAGCCGACGTTCCCGGGTTTGGCCGCAATGGCGCGATCCTCCGGGATCACCACGTACTCGGCGAATGCGCCGCTTCGCGCGCCAAACACGGCATCGCCGACCGCATATCTCGTGACGTTGTCGCCGACCTGGACGACCACTCCGGCGAAATCGACACCCATGCGCGGATCGCTCGGCCTGCCGATGCCGGCCGAAAGGCGCATCAAATAGGGTGATCCCCGCATGTAGTGGTAGTCCAGCGGATTCGCTGCTGCAGCCTTGACCCTGACAATCACGTCGTTCGGGCCCGGATGCGGTCTCTCGACGTCGAGGTACTCGAGTACGTCGGGCCCGCCGTAACATCGTGAGACGACGGCCTTCATCGTATCGGCACCGGCGGTGACGCCGGGCGGCGGCGTGCACTCCGACGTGTAGCTGAGCGTGGCCGCGAGTGCGACCGCGGTCAAGCCAAGGACAGCCACGAAGCCATTGATAATCTTGTAGCGGAGTTTCATCGGTCGCTCCCGGAAGTCGAAAGATCAGACGCAAACGTAGCACCTGCGCCGGGCAGCGAAATCACCCCGAGGGCGGATTTCGCCCTCCGCCTATTGGTGGAGGTCCCGTTCGCCCGCCGAGACGAGTCCGCTCTCGTACGCGAACACGACGGCCTGGGCGCGGTCGCGTATGTCCAGCTTCGAGAGGATGCTCGACACGTGCGTTTTGACGGTGGCGGCACCGATGAACAGGGATTCCGAGATCTCGTGATTGTTGAGGCCGCGGGCGATCGCCACGAGAACTTCCTTTTCCCGATCCGTAAGGCGCCCGAGTCTCGACGATATGTCGGCGTCGATCGCGAGGTGTTCGGCAAAGCGTCCGATCAGGCGCCGGGTGATCGACGGCGAGAGCAAGGCACCGCCCTCGGCCACGACGCGAACCGCCGTGATCAGGTCCTCGGGCGGCGTGTCCTTGAGCACGAAACCGCTCGCGCCGGCACGGAGCGCCTTGTAAATGTACTCGTCCGGGTCGAAGGTCGTCACGATGAGAATGCGAACCGGCCAGTCGGCTTCCCCGAGAATGCGGGTTGTCGCCTCCAGGCCGTCCATGTCCGGCATTCGAATGTCCATGACGATGACGTCCGGGCGATG
>JANQGP010000244.1 GCA_028277265.1 Woeseiaceae bacterium
CATCGAGATCACGCCCAAAGGCCGTTTGCTGTTGCGCAACATCGCGATGACCTTCGATCGCTACATCAACCTCGCCGAAAACGACAGCCGGTTCTCGAAAGCCATCTAGATTTGGCCACACGGGCGCGGGTGCGAGTTGCGGCCCGGAACAGGCAGCCTCACACGCCTCGCGTGTTCCATCTCAGGTGCGTAGTTTCGTCGCCGTGCAGGCTCGGCTATGGATTCGGCTACCTGTTCCGGCCCGCCGAATCCACCGCGATCAGCTAATCAGCTCACGACCGTCAACCACCCGTGGGTGTCGTCGCGGTTGCCGTACTGGATATCCTGCAGTGCGGTCTGAAGCTTCTTGCGGTTCGGGCCGGGCTGGCCGTCACGGACCTGGATCTCTTCCCCCTTGTAAACCAGCGTTCCGACCGGGGACAGGGTGGCCGCCGTACCGGACAGGCACGCCTCCCACGTTTTGACCTTGTCGAGCAGCTCGTCGACCGTGAACGGACGCTCGGTGATCCTGTAACCCATCTCGGCGGCGAGCTTGAGGATCGAGTCGCGCGTCATGCCGTGCAGGAATGTCGTATCCAGCGACTTCGTCAGGATCTCGTCGTCACTGATGAGCAGGAAGTTGGCCGCGCCTGTTTCCTGGACGTCGCCGCCCGGACAGAACAACACCTGGTCTGTCCCGTACTCTTCTTTCGCATCGAGCGTCGGCCCGAGCGCCGCGGCGTAGTTGCCGCCGGTCTTGGTGCTGCCAAGTTGCTCCGTAGTACGCCAGCGCTCGTCCTCCACCAGTAGCTTGAGCGCTGCCGCGCCGCCCGCGAAATAGTCGCCGACGGGCGAACACAACACGTATAGCAGTGCTTCAGATGACGGCGCGGCGGCGGCACCGATGTTCTCCAGCGTACCGATCAGCGTCGGCCGCAGATACAGCGATGCCGGCGGTTCGGGTATCGAATCGATGTTGGCATGCACGGCATCGATGACCATGCCGGCCAACAGATCCGCGTCGGGTATCGGAAGCCGCAGCGACGTCGCACTGCGCTGCATACGCGCGACATGGTCGTACAGGCGGAAAATACGGCCCTTGCCGTCACTCCAGCGGTACGCCTTGAATCCCTCGAAGCAGGTGCTCGCGTAATGCAGCACGTGCGCGGCAGGATGCATCGGAATCGGTGCGGTAGGTTCGATGGACGCCTTTCCCCAGGCGCCATCAGCATATCGTGCGATCGCGAACTGATCGCAAAATTCGGTGCCGAAGGCCTTCATGACTGGACTAGCTCGAGAGAACTTGGATGGCGGTACTTTGCCATCGATAGCCCGTGTATGGCCAGACGTAGAAGCACGTATTTCGGGCGACGGGTCTACTCAATTCGTGGTAGTACCAGGGTCAGACGCTCGGCGGTGTGCATGCCGGTATCGATTCGCAGGGTTCGCTTCCGGCATAGCGGAGCGGGATCAATTCCGTAACGCATTGTTCAGCATCGCGTCACCGGCGTACACTCTTCGCATGCACCGATTCCATCCGGAGAATGACGCATGAACGCCGTTGTCGAAAACCCTTACTGGATGCCGTTTACGGCCAATCGCGACTTCAACACGAAACCTCGTGTCATCTCGGGTGCGTCGGGTCACTGGTACACGGCCCAGGACGGCACGAGGCTCTACGACACGTTTTCGGGCCTGTGGACGACCGGTCTCGGCCACTGCCACCCGAAGATCGTCGAGGCCGTACAGAAACAGGTCGCGACACTCGATTACTGCATCACCTTCCAGGTCACTAACGACAAGGCACTGGCGCTTGCCGAGCGCGTCACCACGATGGCGCCCGACGGTATTTCGCATTGCTTCTTCACGAACTCGGGTTCGGAATCCGTCGATACGGCGCTCAAGATCGCCCTCGGTTACCACCGGGCGCGTGGCGAAGGCAATCGCACGCGACTCATCGGCCGTGAGAAGGGGTATCACGGCGTCAATTTCGGCGGTATGTCCGTCGGCGGCATGGTGCCGAACCGCAAGGTGTTCAGCCCGGCGCTGCTGCCCGGTGTCGATCACATGAGGCACACACTCGATATCGATCGTAATGCGTTCTCCCGCGGTCTGCCCGAGCACGGCGTCGAACTCGCCGAAGACCTGGAGCGTCTTTGCCTGTTGCACGACGGCAGCAATATCGCGGCCGTCATCGTCGAACCGGTCGTGGGTTCGGCCGGCGTTTGTCCGCCACCCGCCGGGTACCTCGAACGCCTGCGCGAAATCTGCGATGCGCACGGCATCCTGCTGATCTTCGATGAAGTCATCGCGGCGTTCGGCCGAGTCGGCGCGCCCTTCGGTACGACGCGTTTCGGCGTCACGCCGGACATCATCACGACGGCCAAGGGACTGACCAACGGCGTCATCCCGATGGGCGCGGTTTTCGTCAAGGATGAAATCTACGACGCGTTCATGAGCGGCCCGGCGCACATGATCGAGCTTTTCCACGGTTACACGTACTCCGGGCACCCGGTGGCCGCGGCAGCGGGGCTCGCAACCATGGACGTCTACGACGAAGAGGGGACATTCGAGCAGGCACGTGGCCTCGAGAAGCATTTCGAGGACCTGCTGCATTCGTTCGCGGACCACGACCACGTCATCGACGTGCGCAACTTCGGGCTCATGGGCGCCATTGAACTGGCGCCGCGAGACGGCGCCCCAGGGCAACGTGGCATGGAAGTGCACAAACGCTGCTTCTGGGACGAGAATATGGTCGTGAGAAACGGCATGGACATCCTGCAATTCTCGCCGTTCCTGAACTCGGACCCCGACGAGATGGAACAGTCGTTTGTCAAACTGCGTCGTGTTCTCGACGCTGTGGAGTAGCGGAGTGGAGAGCGCCATGAAGAAGCTTGTCCTGTTACTTGTAGCGCTGGCGCCTGCGGCTGTCGCGCTGGATGCCGAAATCTCGTTCAAGTCCACCGAGATCGAGCCCGGCATCTTCCTGGTCGAGGCCGTCGGCGGATTCGGCGGCGGCAACATGGCCGTACTGGCCGGCGAGGATCACGTCGCGATGATCGACGACAGCATGCCGCCGCTGGCGGAGTCCCTGCTGACGCACGTGACCGCAACAGCCGGCAGACCGATCGATTTCATGATCAACACGCACGTGCATGGCGATCATACGGGTGGCAACGCCCATTTCGCGGCGAGCGGCACCGTCGTCTTCGCCCATGACAATATCCGCAAACGACTGCTCGACGACCCATCGGGCGCCGGTGGGCCGGGGGGGCTGCCCGTCGTTACGTTCGGGGACGGCGTTACGTTTCATCTCGGCAACATCGAGGCCCGCGTCATTCACCTGCCGGACGCCCACACCGACGGCGATGCGATCATCCACTTCCCGAATGCCAATATCATCCACGCGGGCGACATCCTGTTCCATGCGATCTTCCCGTTCATCGACCTCGACAGCGGGGGCACTGTCGACGGTTACATCGAGGCACAGAAAAGGATCTGGGCGATGGCCGACGATGACACGAAGATCATCCCGGGGCACGGTTCACTGACCGACAAAGCCGGGTTGAAGTCCGATATCGACATGCTGGTCGAGAGCCGGGAACTCGTAAAAGCACTCATTGACAAAGGCATGGGTGTCGATGACATTGTCGCGGCGAATCCGCTTGCGAAGTTCGACTCTTTCAACTGGAGCTTCATCACGTCAGAACGCGTGACGCGGACGCTCTATCGATCCCTTACGACGGAAAAGTAAACGACATGGACAACAGGAAGACCGCCCAATTCGTCAACGCGATGTGGGACGACTCGATCATTCCGGAGATCGCCGAGTACATCAAGATTCCGAACAAGTCGCCTCACTTCGACCCGGACTGGGAGAAACACGGTCACATGGAAACGGCCGTGCAGATGCTCGAGGCATGGTGCAAAACACAGCCGATCAAGGACATGACGATCGAGATCGTGAGGATCGAGGGACGCACGCCATTGCTGTTCATCGACATCCCGGGCCAGTCCGATGACGTCGTGCTGCTGTACGGCCACTACGACAAGCAGCCCGAATTCAGCGGCTGGGACGACGACCTCGATCCCTGGACGCCGGTCATCAAGGACGGCAGGTTGTACGGCCGAGGCGGCGCCGACGACGGATACGCCGTATTCGGCTCGCTGACCGCGGTACGCGCACTGCAGGAGCAGGGTATTCCGCATGCACATTGCATCGTCATCGTCGAAGGCTGCGAGGAGAGCGGCAGTTTCGACCTGCCCTACTACATCGACCTGCTCGAGGATCGTATCGGCTCGCCGGACCTCGTCGTTTGTCTCGACGCGGAGTGCGGCAACTACGACCAGCTCTGGTGCACGACGTCGCTGCGCGGCAACCTGACCGGCACATTGCGTGTCGACGTTCTGACAGAAGGGGTCCACTCGGGCACGGCCAGCGGCGTCGTGCCGTCGAGTTTCCGCACCGCACGGCAGCTGATCAGTCGCATCGAGGACGAGGTCTCGGGACAGATCAAACTCGATGCGCTGCACGCGGACATTCCCGGACAGCGACTCGATCAGGCCGGCAAGGCTGCGGAGACGCTCGGGGAGCTCGTCTACGAGAAGTTCCCGTGGGCCGTCGGCACACCAGCGCCCAGCGAGCCGCACACCGAGTTGCTGCTCAACAACACCTGGCGCCCGACGCTCGCCGTGACGGGCCAGGAAGGTATGCCGGACCTGGTGAATGCGGGCAACGTGTTGCTGCCTTACACGGTACTCAAGCTGTCGTTCCGTCTGCCACCAACGGTGAATGCGGATGATGCCGCCGTCGCCGTAAAAACCGCACTCGAGGCCGATACGCCGCCGCTCGCGAAGGTTGAATTCGACGCGGACTCGAGCATGGCCGGCTGGAACGCCCCCGAGATCGCGCCATGGCTCGAAGCGTCGATGCAGAAAGCCTCCGACGCGTTCTTCGGCAAGCCGTCGATGTACATGGGTACGGGCGGCACGATCCCGTTTATGGGCATGCTCGGTGAGCGCTTCCCCGATGCTCAGTTCCTGATCACGGGACTGCTGGGTCCGAAGTCGAACGCCCACGGCCCGAACGAGTTCCTGCACATTGAGACCGGCAAGCGCCTGACCAGCTGCGTGGCACAGGTGCTGGAAGATCACTTCACCCGAAACGGCTGAGCCGGTTTGCTGAAAGGGCCGGTTGCCAGCGCGACAATACGAACCAGTTTCGTCCTGCTGGTGCGCCTTGTACTGCAGGCCGGCACCTTGTTTCTCGTCGCGCGTGTCTTCGGGCCTTACCTTTTCGGCGCATACGTGGGCATCGCGGCCCTCGCGATCCTGCTTGGGTCCTTGACCACATTCGGTACGCAGCTCGTCCTGCTGGGGGAAGCCTCTCAGGCATTCCGGCGCCGTCTTCGGGTGCTCCCTTATTGCGTATCGACCGCGCTGGTATCCGGTTCGCTGCTGCTCGTGCTCTACTTGCTGCTCGTCAACGGGCTCTTCGCCGGGTCGCCGGTTTCGCCAGCGCTGGTCATTATCATCGGATTGACCGAGCTACTCATCCAGCCGCTGATGGCGTTTCCCTCAGCCCAACTCCAGGCGCGGCGCAGAACCGCGGCAGCGCAGCTGATACACCTCGTGCCGCTCGGGCTCCGCTTTCTAGCTATTCTTTACATGTTCGTGTGGCCGGTCGAACAACCGTTGGCCATATTCGTGAGTGCGAGCCTTGTCGCAGCGATTGCCGGTCTTCTCGTCGCGTCGCTGGCCTTACCGAAAGCATGGCCAGCCTTTCGTCACTGGCGCTTCCCGAATCTACCTGAATTGCGGCGAGCGGGCGGTTTCGCAGTACTGGCCGGTACAGCGCGGGGTCCGACCGAGATCGACAAGTCGCTTGCAGCGCGCTTGCTACCATTGGCTACGGCCGGCGTCTATTCCGGTGCGGCCCGCATTGTCAGCGCCGTGAACGTACCGGTTTTGGCGATGGTCCAAGCGGCACTGCCGACGCTGTTTGCACAGGCTCGGCAGGTAACAGGAATTGCGCCAAAGATGCTCGTGACCATGTACGCTGCCGCATTTCTTTACGGAAGTGCTGCGGCACTGCTGATGTGGCTGTTCGTGCCCGCGATCGCCTGGCTGTTCGGTGATGCCTACGCAGGAATTGGCCAAGCCGCAGGCTTGCTGTGTGCCGCGATCCCCGGCACCACGTTGCGGATGACAAGCGGCGCCATACTCATCGCTCGCGATCAGCCTTGGGCTCGAGCATTCTATGAGGCGTCGGGAGTGGCGGTTCTTCTCGTGTCGGCGATCTGGCTCACGCCTCGCTTCGGCATCACAGGAATGATCGGTGCCTACGTTGCAACCGAGTGGATTATGGCGTTCCTGGCAGCGGGTCTAGTAGCGCGGCAGCGCCTCTGAACCTCAATCGCGCAACTTTGCGGCTTCAACCGTGCCGGGACTGGCCCTTCACATTCCATTTTTTTGAAACAGAGCAAATCTATGGTACGGATTCTCGGGAACCCGAAAAGTTCGAAGTAGTTCTGCTTCTTGCGAGAAATCTCTCATGACTCTCGAGAGTGAATAGTTGCGCTTATTGATTTCCCAATAATGTTGACCATCAAACTTGTGGGTTTTCGCCATCCAAAATGGCAAAGGTATCGTCATCCAAAAATGTCCAAACGGCGGGATATGTATTTGATTACGCCACGCCCTCCCCGCATCCGGCAAACTGATAACTACGTTTGATCGACTGACCCTGGTCATTTCCTGAAACGCCTGAAGCGCCGTCTCATACGGCAAATGCTCTAACATCTGAAACGCGCATACCACGTCAAAGCTGGAGTCAGGCAGTGGAATCGAGGTGGCAGATCCTAGATAGTCCGGCTCAAGATCCGGATCCAAGTCCAACGTTTTCACTTCTATTCCGATTTGTTTCGCCATCGCTTTAAAAAAGCCGGGCCCAGGTCCTATTTCGAGTACGCTCTCCGGATTGAGTTTCTGGATCTCATCAAGTTGATGCCACGTACTGGTCCATCGCTCTTTGGACATATAGCGACTGAATTCATAGTGTGCTTTATCGACTTGCTTTACATTGCTCATATTTACATGCCAAGGATTTTTCGAAGACTCGGCTCAATCAGAAGGCGAAATGATTTGATAATGCTAGAGAGCCTCGATGGGTAAAGCATCCGTTTCGTATCGGCTTGCAGTAACGATGGGTTGCTTGTTAAAGCAGGTTTGGCCACAAGCCAGACTACTTCCAGATATGAATCTCCGTAATTCGAAATCCCTTGTTTCTTCTCGAGGATTTCGAAGCCATTGGCTAAGAACAGGTTTGAGAATGAATTCTCGGTAAAAAAGTTAATGTGCGTGACCGGATCAAGGTCCATCTTGAGTCCCGACCAAAT
>JANQGP010000245.1 GCA_028277265.1 Woeseiaceae bacterium
ACGAGATCGGCGGACTGCTGAGAACCGGTATCCCCGAGTTCCGGCTGCCCGAGGACACCGTCGACAAGGAGATCAATCGCGTACTCGGGCTCGGCGTCGAGGTCGAGACGAACCATCCGATCGACCGGCAGGCGCTGCTCGATCTGACGCGTACCCATGACGGCGTGCTCGTCGCGACCGGCCTGCAGGAGCAGATTGGATTGCGGCTCGGACTGGACGGCACGGCGGCCGTGGTGCAGGGAATCGAGTTCCTCGATCACGTGTTTCGCAAGGACGTGCGCGTCGACGGCGAGGACGTGATCGTGATCGGCGGCGGCAACACCGCCATGGATGCCGCCCGTTCGGCGCTGCGCCTCGGCGCCGACAGCGTGCGCGTCGTCTACCGGCGCACCCGGGATGAGATGCCGGCGATCCGCGAAGAGGTCGACGAGGCGCTCGAAGAGGGCGTCGAGATCGATTTCCTGACCCAGCCCGTCGCCCTGCACGAGAAGAAGATCGACGGCCTGCGCCGGCAGTACCGTATGCAGTGCCTGCGCATGGAGCTCGGCGAGCCGGACGAGTCGGGACGCCGTGCGCCCGTGAAAGTCGAAGGCTCCGAGTTCGAGATCGACTGCCACCGGGTCATCCTGGCGCTCGGTCAATCGCCGGACATTTCCGTGTTCCCCGAGGGCACCGAGGTTCGCGAAGGCGCGCAGCTCCTCGGACTGCTCGAAAACCCCTTGTTCGCGATCGGCGATCTCGCCACGAACGAAGGAACGGTCGCGGCCGCGATAGGCAGCGGGCGGCGCTCCGCCGTGCACATTCACTACGTGCTGAGCGGTGAGCAGCTCCGCATTACCGAGCATGCCGAGGCCGCGCGCGATGTCGACGAATGGCACGACGAGGTCATTCGTGCCGACGCCATGAAGCTGCACCTGTTCGAACGGCAGCCGGGCTCCGAGGGCGAGTCGCTCGATCCCGCGGAACGACGCTCCACGTTCGACGAGGTCCACCTCGGGCTCGACGATGCCAGCGAGGCGGCGCGTTGCCTGTCGTGCGGCGTCTGCAACGAGTGCGATCTTTGCTGCACCTACTGTCCGGAGGGCATGTTGAAACGCGTGGGGCACCACCTGGAATTCGACTACGCCTATTGCAAGGGTTGCGGCGTGTGCGTCACGGAATGCCCGCGCAACGTGATCTTCATGAGTCACCTGTAAGCGGAGCGGAGGACGAGAATGCCCGTCGAGGTCATCACCGGTAACCATGCCGCTGGCTACGCCCTGAGCGTCGCCGGTGAAGCCAATCGAGAGGCGCGCGGCGTCGCGTGCGGCATCTACCCGATCACGCCGCAGACCGAGATCGTCGAGTACGTCGCCAGGTTCCCGTTCAGCAAAGGGCGGGTCGTACCCGTCGAAAGCGAGCACAGCGCGATGGCCGTAACGATGGGCGCGTCGATCAACGGCGCGCGTTCGTTCACGGCAAGTTCGTCGAACGGTCTCGCCTACATGGCCGAGAACGTCATGGTGGCCGGCTACTACCGGTTGCCGATCGTCATGGTCGCGGTCAACCGCACCCTCGGGCCGCCGTGGAACATCTGGGCGGACCAGGGCGATTCGCTGATGCTCCGCGACTTCGCCTGGCTGCAATTCTATTGCGAGACCAGCCAGGAGGTGCTGGACACCACGTTGCTCGCATTCCGGCTTGCCGAGGACAAGCGCATCATGCTGCCGGTGCTCGTGTGCATGGATGCGTTCATCGTCTCGCACACGCAGACCGAGACGGCGCTGCCGGAACAGGCCGACGTCGATCGCTACCTGCCCGATCTCGACCTGCCGCACCGCGTGCGTGAAAAAGAAGCACGCACGATCGGCGGCCTTGCCTGGCCGCACGAGTCGCTGTCGATGCGGCTCGAGGTCGAGGAAGCGATGCAGCGCGTGCCGGACGTCTACCGGGAGTGCCGTACGGCCTTCGAAGAGACTTTCGGCCGCGATCCGGGCGGCGCCGTGCAGGCATTCGAGACCGGTGACGCCGAAACCGTCATCGTTGCGAGCGGCACCATGGCGACGACGGCCCGCGAGGTCGTCCGTCAGCGGCGCGAGGCCGGCGAGAAAGTCGGGCTGATCAAGCTGAAGATGTTTCGACCGTTCCCCGCCCGTGAGCTGCGCGATACCTGCAAGGCGGCCAGCCGCGTCGCGGTACTCGATCGCAACTACGCCGCCGGTGTCGGCGGCGTCTTCTGGCAGGACACGCGCGCGGCGTTCCAGGGTC
>JANQGP010000265.1 GCA_028277265.1 Woeseiaceae bacterium
TCATCGCCGCCCTGTCCTTTGCCCAACCCGCGCTGGCCGAAGGCGACGTCGAGGTCGGCAAGAAGATCGCGTACACCTGCCTCGGTTGCCATGGCATCGAGGGCTATCGCAATGCCTACCCGTCATTCCGGGTGCCGAAGCTCGGCGGCCAGAAGGCCGGCTACCTCGAGATCGCCTTACGAGGGTACCGGGACGGAACCCGCAAGCACCCGACGATGGTCGGCCAGGCGAAGAGCCTGTCCGACCAGGATATTGCCGACGTGTCCGCCTACCTCGCGACGCTCGGCAACGAGACGGTCGCCGCCGGCGGTACCGAAGGTGCATCGTTCGACAAGGCCGCGACCTGTGCGGCCTGCCACGGCGCCAACGGCATCAGCATCAATGCCGCCTGGCCGACACTGGCGGGGCAGCACGAGGACTACCTGCTCAACGCACTCGAGCAGTATCGAGACGGCACGCGTACCGATCCGGTCATGACGGCACAGGCAGCCCTGATCGCGGAAGAAGATCTGGCGAAGCTCGCGTACTACTTCTCGCGCCTCGATGGCCTCGAAACCACGAAGCCCGAGTAAGCGCGCATAGCCGACCTCGAGCGGCTGGAGAAACACCATGGATAGATTCCGTGCGTTTCGCATCGACGAGCGCGACGGTGAAGTCGTTGCAGGATTCGAAGAACTCGGCGTTGACGATCTGACCGAGGGCAACGTCACCGTGCGTGTCACGCATTCGACGATCAACTACAAGGACGCGCTTGCCGCGACGGGCAGGGGCAGGATCCTGCGTCGCTATCCGCTCAATGGCGGCATCGACTTCGCCGGCGTGGTCGTCAGCTCCGAGGATGCGGCGTTTCAGCCCGGCACAGAGGTTCTGATGAACGGCTGCGGCCTGAGTGAGACCGTCGACGGCGGGTACTCGGAATATGCGAGGGTGGACAGCGGCGGGCTGGTCGCGGTTCCCGACGGCATGAGTTGCGCCGAAACGATGCAGATCGGTACGGCCGGTTATACGGCGGCCCTCGCCATTCATCGCATGGAACAGAACGGACAGACGCCCGACCAGGGACCGGTCGTCGTCACGGGCGCGACGGGCGGGGTCGGCAGTATCGCGATCGACATGCTCACCGGCCGCGGCTACGAGGTCGTCGCTGTCACCGGAAAAGCCGACGAGGAGCGCTACCTGCGCGACATCGGCGCCGGGCGAATCCTGTTGCGCGACCAGATGGATCTCGGCAGGCGACCGCTCGAAAAGGCACAGTGGGCCGGCGCGATCGATAACCTGGGCGGCGACTACCTTGCCTGGCTGACGCGCACGATGCAGTACGGCGGCAACATCGCGAGTATCGGCCTGGCGGCGAGTCCCGCGCTGAATACGACGGTCGTGCCGTTCATCCTGCGTGCCGTTTGCCTGCTGGGCATCAACTCGGTCGATACGCCGCGCGACCTCCGCCGTGCGGTCTGGGCGAGAATCGGCGGCGACCTGAAGCCTCGACACCTCGACCGGATCGGGCACCGAACGATTCGATTCGATGAACTGCCGGGCGAATTTCGGGCCTATATAGACGGGACGGTAACCGGCCGGACGGTCGTCGAAATAGCTCGTTAGGAGGCAAACATGCGCTCATTCATCAGGTCTGTAATTTCTGCCACGGCGGTTGCTGTCATGTTGACCGCGAC
>JANQGP010000375.1 GCA_028277265.1 Woeseiaceae bacterium
AGGCTCGCGCTCGAGCGCGGCAAATCGTTGAAAAACCTGAGTTAGTCATGACCGAATTCGACAAGAAGACGTTGGACGACTGGGCCGCGCTGGCCCGGAAGGAGTGCCGTGACAAGCCGCTCGAGTCGCTGACCGTCGACACGGCCGAGGGCATCGCCGTCAAGCCGCTGTACACGGCAGAGGACGTGGCCGATCTCGAGCACGTCGGGTCACTCCCTGGCTTTGCGCCCTTCGTCCGCGGTCCGCGCGCCACGATGTACGCGGGTCGCCCCTGGACCGTTCGCCAGTACGCCGGTTTCTCGACCGCCGAAGAATCCAACGCGTTCTATCGCCGCAACCTCGAAGCGGGCCAGACGGGCCTCTCGGTCGCCTTCGATCTCGCCACGCACCGCGGCTACGACTCGGATCACCCGCGCGTCGTCGGCGACGTCGGCAAGGCCGGTGTGGCGATCGATTCGGTCGAGGACATGAAGATCCTCTTTGACGGCATCCCGCTCGACAAGATGTCCGTCTCGATGACCATGAACGGCGCCGCGCTGCCCGTCATGGCCATGTACGTCGTTGCCGCCGAAGAGCAGGGCGTCACACCCGACAAACTCGCGGGCACGCTGCAGAATGACATCCTCAAGGAGTTCATGGTCCGCAACACCTACATCTACCCGCCCGAGCCGTCGATGCGCATCGTCTCCGACATCATCGCGTTCACGGCCGAACACATGCCGCGCTACAACTCGATCTCGATCTCCGGGTACCACATGCAGGAGGCCGGCGCGACCTGTGCGCAGGAACTCGCCTATACGATCGCCGACGGTATCGAGTACGTCCGCACGGCCATCAACTCGGGGCTCGACGTCGACAAATTCGCGCCGCGCCTGTCGTTCTTCTTCGCCATCGGCATGAACTTCTTCATGGAGGTCGCCAAGCTGCGCGCCGCGCGCCTTCTCTGGTCGACGCTCATGGCCGAGAAGTTCTCGCCGCAGAACCCGAAGTCGCTGATGCTGCGCACGCATTGCCAGACCTCGGGCGTCTCGTTGACCGCCAACGGGCCCTACAACAACATCATGCGCGTCACGACGCAGGCCATGGCGGCCGCGCTCGGCGGCACGCAGTCGCTGCACACGAACTCGTTCGACGAGGCGCTTGCGCTGCCGACCGACTTCGCGGCGGGCATCGCCCGTAACACGCAGCTCGTCCTGCAGGAAGAGTCCGGCATCACCGACGTCGTCGATCCGCTTGCCGGTTCCTACTACGTCGAGAAGCTCACGGCCGACCTCGCCGGCGAAGCGCGCAGGCTCATCGACGAAGTCGAGGAACTGGGCGGAATGACAAAGGCTGTCGAGTCCGGCATGCCGAAGCTGCGTATCGAGGAAGCTGCCGCCGTGCGCCAGGCGCGCATCGACCGCGGCGATGAAGTCATCGTCGGGGTCAACAAGTACCGCGCCAAGGACGAAGTGCCCGTCGAAATCCGCGACATCGACAACACGGCCGTGCGCGACGGACAAGTCGCGCGGCTCGAGAAGATCCGCGCCGAGCGCGATGAAAAGGCCTGCCGGGCAGCCCTCACGAAGCTGACCGAGGCCGCCGGGGACGGCTCCGGTAACCTGCTGGCGCTGGCGATCGATGCAGCCCGTGCCCGCGCCTCCGTCGGCGAGATTTCCGATGCCCTCGAAGACGTTTACGGGCGCTATCGCGCGATGACGCGGTCCATATCCGGCGTCTATGGCGCCGCCTACGAGAATGACCAGGATTTCCAGGCCATCTGGAACGACGTGGAGTCCTTTGCCGAGAGCGAAGGCCGCCGCCCGCGCATGCTCGTCTGCAAGCTTGGCCAGGACGGGCACGACCGCGGCGCCAAGGTGATTGCCACGGCCTTTGCCGACCTCGGTTTCGATGTCGACATCGGGCCGCTGTTCCAGACGCCCGAAGAAGCCGTGCGAGAGGCCATCGAGAACGACGTGCACGCGATCGGTATCTCGTCGCAGGCGGCCGGCCACAAGACCCTCGTGCCGCGGGTCATCGACGGCCTGAAGGAAGCTGGCGCGTCGGATATCATCGTCATCTGCGGCGGCGTCATCCCGCCGCAGGACTACGACATGCTGTACGACGCGGGCGTCTCGGCCATCTACGGCCCGGGCACCAACATCGTCGACGCAGCCCGGGAAGTGCTCGACAAGGTGAAGGAAAAGAGAGCCGCATGAAAGACATCGTCGACCAGTTGGCCGAGAAGCGGGCCGCGGCCGCACTCGGTGGGGGACAGGACCGTATCGACAAGCAACACGCGCGTGGCAAGCTCACGGCGCGCGAGCGAATCGAGCTGCTGCTCGATGAAGGCAGCTTCGAGGAATGGGATACGTTCGTCGAACACCGTTGTACCGATTTCGGGATGGAGAAAAACAAGATTCTCGGCGACGGCGTGGTCACTGGCTACGGCACGATCAACGGACGCATGGTGTTCGTGTTCAGCCAGGACTTCACGGTCTTCGGCGGCTCGCTGTCGGAAACCCACGCCGAGAAGATCTGCAAGATCATGGACCAGGCCATGCATGTCGGTGCGCCCGTCATCGGTATCAACGACTCCGGTGGCGCACGCATCCAGGAAGGTGTCGTGTCGCTCGGCGGTTATGCCGATGTGTTCCAGAAGAACGTGCTGGCCTCGGGCGTCATCCCGCAGATCTCGCTCGTCATGGGCCCCTGCGCGGGAGGCGCCGTGTACTCGCCTGCGATGACGGACTTCATCTTCATGGTGAAAGAGACCTCGTACATGTTCGTGACGGGTCCCGATGTCGTGAAGACCGTGACGCATGAAGTGGTCACGGCCGAAGAACTCGGCGGCGCGGTGACGCACTCGACGGTGTCCGGTGTTTGCGACCGTGCGTGCGAGAACGATATCGAGGCACTCGGGATGTTGCGACGCTTCATCAATTACCTGCCCCTCAACAATCGCGAGAAGCCGCCGTACCGCCCGACGCCGGATACCGCCGACCGCGCCGAGATGTCGCTCGACACGCTGATTCCGGATAACCCGAACAAGCCCTACGACATGAAGGAGGCGATCTACAAGATCGCCGACGACAACGAATTCTGGGAGCTGCAGCCGGACCATGCCAGAAACATCGTGATCGGCTTCGCGCGCATGGACGGCCACCCGGTCGGCGTCGTTGCGAACCAGCCGCTCGTACAAGCGGGTTGCCTCGACATCAAGTCGTCGATCAAGGCCGGGCGCTTCGTGCGCTTCTGCGATGCTTTCAATATCCCGATCGTGACGCTCGTCGACGTGCCGGGCTTCATGCCGGGAACCGCGCAGGAATACGGCGGCATCATCAAGCACGGCGCCAAGTTGCTGTTCGCTTACGCCGAGGCGACCGTGCCCAAAGTGACGATCATCACGCGCAAGGCCTACGGCGGCGCGTACGACGTGATGGCCTCCAAGCACCTGCGCGGCGACGTCAACTTCGCGTGGCCGAGCGCCGAGATCGCCGTCATGGGTCCGAAAGGTGCGGTGGAGATCATATTCCGCCGGGACATCGGCGACGATGAAAAGATCGCGCAGCGCACCGAGGAGTACCGCGCAAAGTTCGCCAATCCGTTTATTGCGGCGAGTCGCGGATTCATCGACGACGTCATTGCGCCGCACGCTACGCGCAAGCGCGTTTGCCGCTCACTCGCGATGCTGCGCGACAAGAAACTCGACAACCCGTGGCGCAAGCACGACAACATCCCGCTCTGACGAGAACAAGAACCTGTGTTTGACAAGATCCTCATAGCCAACCGCGGTGAAATTGCGTGCCGCGTCATCAAGTCGGCGCGCAAGATGGGCATCGCGACCGTCGCCGTCTATTCCGACGCCGATCGCGACGCGCTCCACGTGCATATGGCCGATGAGTCCGTGCACATCGGCGCGGCACCGTCGGCCGAGTCCTACCTCGCCGCCGACCGCATCATCCAGGCCTGCCTCGACACGGGCGCCCGGGCTGTGCACCCGGGCTACGGTTTCCTGTCGGAGAACGCGGCGTTCCGCAATGCGCTCGATACGCACGATATCGCCTTCATCGGGCCGGGGGCCAAAGCCATCGAGGCGATGGGCGACAAGATCACGTCGAAGAAGCTCGCCGACAAAGCGAAGGTCAACACGATTCCGGGCTACACGGACGTTGTCGGAGACGCGGACCATGCTGTCGAGATCGCTCAGCGTATCGGTTACCCGGTCATGCTCAAGGCGTCGGCCGGCGGCGGTGGCAAAGGCATGCGAGTCGCCAGCAATGACGAGGAATGCCGCGACGGATTCGAACGCGCGACGAACGAGGCGAAGTCGAGCTTCGGCGACGATCGCGTGTTCATCGAGAAGTTCATCGTCGAACCGCGCCACATCGAGATCCAGGTGCTGGCTGACAGCCACGGCAACGTCATCTACCTCAATGAACGCGAATGCTCGCTGCAGCGCCGTCACCAGAAGGTGATCGAGGAAGCGCCGTCGCCGTTCCTCGACGAGAAGACGCGCAAAGCCATGGGCGAGCAGGCCGTCGCGCTGGCGAAGGCGGTCGACTACGAATCGGCCGGCACGGTCGAGTTCATCGTCGACAGGGATCGCAACTTCTACTTCCTCGAGATGAACACACGCCTGCAGGTGGAGCACCCGGTGACGGAGATGACGACGGGCGTCGATCTCGTCGAGCTGATGATCAGGGTTGCCGCCGGCGAGAAACTGCAGATCGCGCAAAAGGACGTCGGCATCAATGGCTGGTCCATCGAGTCGCGCGTCTATGCCGAGGACCCATCCCGCAATTTCCTGCCCTCTACCGGCCGGCTCGTCTATTACCGGCCGCCGGCCGAAGACGACCACGTGCGCGTCGACACGGGTGTGTACGAGGGCGGTGAGGTGTCGATGTTCTATGACCCGATGGTCGCCAAGCTCGTCACGTGGGGCGAAGACCGCGAGCAAGCCATTGCGACGATGCGCGATGCGCTCGACCGGTTCGTCGTGCGCGGCATCCGGACGAACCTTTCGTTCCTGTCGGCGCTGGTCGCGCACGAGACGTACCGGACAGGGAACATCAGTACGAACACGATCGCCGAGGAATACCCGGAAGGCTTCAACCCGGCATACGTGCCGAGCGAAGATCCGGCGACGTTCATCGCCGTCGTCGGCTCGATCGTTCGCAGGTACCGCGACCGGGCGGCGCTGATCGAGGGCCAGCTTCCGGGCCACAACCGCAAGGTACCGGACGACTGGGTCGTGGTAGGCACGGAGCATCACCCGATCACGGTCTTGCCGGGCAATGACTGTCACGAGGTGCACTACGACGGCAAGACCTATACGGTGCGCAGCGACTGGGAATTCGGGCAGCACCTGTTCAGCGGTACGATCAATGGCGAGGAGGTTCACGTGCAGGTCGAACGGGACGGGCAGGTCTATACGCTGTCGCGCGGCGGCTCGCAGATCGATGTGCTCGTTCTGAACCGTCGTGCTGCCGAGTTGTACAAGCTCATGCCGGTCAAGGAGCCGCCCGACACGTCCGGGCACGTGGTTGCCCCCATGCCGGGACTGATCGTCTCAATCTCCGTCAGCGAGGGCGACGAGGTCAAGGCCGGCGATGAACTCGCCGTGCTAGAGGCGATGAAGATGGAGAACGCATTGCGCGCCGAGCGCAACGGTGTCGTCGGCAAGGTCAACTTCGCGGCCGGCGACAGCGTCGAAGTCGACGAGATCGTCATGGAGCTCGAGTAGCCCGTGTCGCAAATCCTGTCAGACACCGCGGCGGGGATTCTCGACGGCGACCGCCGCGCCCTGGCGCGTGCCATTACGCTGATCGAGTCCACCCGTCGCGATCATCGCGCCGAATCGGGTGCGCTGCTCGAGCAGCTCATGCCGCATACCGGCAATTCGATACGAGTCGGAGTTTCCGGCGCGCCCGGTGTCGGCAAATCCACGTTCATCGAGGCGCTCGGCAATCACCTCATCGACAACGGCCACAAGGTCGCCGTGCTGACCGTCGATCCTTCGTCCGCGATTTCCGGCGGCTCCATCCTCGGCGACAAGACACGCATGGAGACGCTGGCGCGGCGTAGAGAAGCGTTCATCCGCCCGTCGCCGTCCGGCAACACGCTCGGCGGCGTAACGCGCCGCAGTCGTGAGACCCTGTTGCTCTGCGAAGCGGCCGGATTCGACGTGATCCTCGTCGAGACGGTCGGCGTCGGCCAGTCCGAGACCCGGGTTGCCGACATGACCGACATGTTCGTGTTGCTATTGCAGCCCGGGGCCGGCGACCAGCTTCAGGGTATCAAGCGCGGCATCATGGAGCTCGCCGACCTGATTCTCGTCAACCAGGCCGACGACGGCCGTGAGGAACTCGCGCGCAAGTCCGCGAACGAGTATCGCCATGCGCTGCATCTCTTACGTCCTCGCTCACCGAACTGGAAGGTCGAGGTGGCGACGTGCTCGGCCCGTGACCAAGAGGGTATCGACACCGCCTGGGAGGCCGTAGAACGCCACCAGGCGGCTCTGGAGAGCAGTGGCGAACTATCAGAACGGCGAGCCGGGCAGGCGCGTACCTGGCTCTGGTCCGAGGTCCAGGACAGCCTGATCGCCGATCTCCGCCAAAAATACGGTACCGGACACCCCATTTCCGAGCTGGAGACCGCCGTTAGCGAAGGGCGTATGCCGGCGACCACGGCGGCACAGCATCTACTGAAGAAATACCTGGAGACCAGCAACGATGAGTGAAAGACCCTTCAAGGTTCTCGGCATCCAGCAGATCGCCGTAGGCGGGCCCGACAAGGGCCGGCTGCGCAGGCTGTGGGTGGATACGCTGGGACTGAAGCTTGACGGCAGCTACGCGAGCGAGAAGGAGAATGTCGACGAGGACATCGCGTTTGTCGGCGAGGGCGCACATCGCGTCGAGGTCGACCTGATGCAGCCGCTCGATGCGGAGATGAAGCCGCGCGTCGACACGCCCCCACTCAATCACGTCGGACTCTGGGTCGACGACCTTCCTGCTGCCGTTGCGTGGCTCGAAGGGCGGGGCATGCGTTTCGCGCCGGGCGGTATCCGCAAGGGTGCGTCGGGTTGCGACATTTGTTTCGTGCACCCGAAAGGTAACGACGAATTCCCTATCGGCGGCGAGGGCGTGCTCATCGAGCTCGTTCAGGCGCCGCCCGACGTGATCGAGGAGCTTTCATGACGACATTGTTCATTTTCCCCGGGCAGGGTTCGCAGTATCCGGGCATGGGCAAGGACATCTACGAATCCTATGAGGCGGCAAGACGAGTTTACGATCGTGCGAGTGACGTGCTCGGCTTCGACATCGCGGACTTGTCTTTTAACAATCCGAACGATGAGTTGAATCTGACCCGTTTCACCCAACCGGTGCTGCTGACGCATCACATTGCCTGCCTGGAAGTCTTCAAGAGTCTCGGCGGGGACGGGCGGCCCGGCATGACCGCGGGTCATAGCCTGGGCGAGTACTCTGCGCTTGTCGCCGCCGGTGTGCTGGAGTTCGATACCGCGTTGCGCCTCGTCCAGAAACGCGGGGAGTTGATGGGCGCACATGGTGAAGGCGAGATGACCGCTTTTCCGATCGATCTGGAGACAATTCGGCCGATCGCCGAGGCGTATCATTGCGCCGTAGCGGGCTACAACTTGCCGGAGCAGACGGTTGTCGGCGGACGCGCCGAAGACCTGGAGAAAGTCGAGACATACGTTGTCGAGAAATTTCCGCGCAAGCCGGCCACTCGGCTCAAGACGGAGGGTGCTTTCCATACCTACTACATGGTGACCGCCGCGATATACTTCCGCGCGATGCTTGACGATGCCGAGTTCACACCGACCGAGATCGGCGTGCTGTCAAACTTCTCGGGCGGGTTCCACTATCGGGATGCAGATGGCATGCGCGCGCGGTTGTTTTTCCAGTTGTTCCACCCCGTGCGCTGGTTCAACAATCTCGAGACGGCGTTTGAGGCAGGTGTCGAGAAGATCATCGAGTTCGGCGGCGGTATCGGCGCTGGCGATGCCGATGCGAAACGCCCGAACCTGCAGGGCATGATCAAGCGAGCAACGCGCGCAACCGGCCGCACGCCGGAGTACGTCGCCGCCATCAACCAGGCGACCATCGAAGCGGCGACGTCTTGAGACCAGGCCGTTGTCCCTGGTTTCAGTGCCGATAGGTGAGGCCAAGGTAGGCCGTGCGCGGCAGGCCTGGGCGAACGCCGGCCGGGCGGCGCGCCGCGATGTAGGTCACGTCGAGCAGATTGTCGATCTTGAGGTACGTCGAGAGCCGCTCGCTGAAACTCCAAGACGCTACAGCATCCCAGACGACGTGCGAAGGC
>JANQGP010000456.1 GCA_028277265.1 Woeseiaceae bacterium
GTTCCGGGCAACCGATCTCGACGGTGCGTGGCTCGTCGTAACGGCCACCGGCAAGCCGTCCGTCGACGAGGCCGTCTATGCGGCCTCCCTGGAGAGGCAGCTCTTTTGCAACAGTGTCGATGATCAGGCCAACAGCAGCTACATCACGCCTGCGATCGTCGATCGCAGTCCGCTCGTCGTCGCCATCTCCTCGGGCGGGGCTGCGCCGGTTCTGGCGCGTTCGGTTCGCGAGAAGATCGAGCTGCTGTTGCCCGCGCAGTTCGGTCGTCTCGCCGAACTGGCCGCGCGATGGCGCGAGCGGGCGAAGGAGAAGATCGACAGTATCGCCACGCGCCGTCGCTTCTGGGAAAGCGTCTTCGGCGGCCGGGTGTCCGAGCTGGCGGTCGGCGGCCGGTTCGACGAAGCCGAACGTGCCGTCGCCGACTTGCTCGTCGACTTCTCCGACAGGGGACCCGAGTCGGGAAAAGCATGGCTGGTCGGGGCAGGTCCGGGTGATCCGGACCTGCTGACCGTGCGCGCCGTGCAGATTCTTCAGTCCGCCGACATCATTCTTCACGACCGTCTCGTGTCCGACGAGATTCTCGCTCTGGCACGCCGCGACGCCGACCTCGTGCCGGTTGGCAAGAGCCCTGGCTGCACGGTCAACTCGCAGGAGGCGATTAACGACAAACTCGTCGATCTCGTGCTCCGCGGAAAGCACGTTTGCCGCCTCAAGGGTGGAGATCCCTTCGTGTTCGCGCGCGGCGGTGAGGAGCTCGAAGCACTTCGCGACGCCGGTCTTGAGGCAGAAGTCGTGCCGGGGATTACCGCCGCCGCAGGGTGCGCCGCCGCCGCGGGCATACCGTTGACACATCGCGACGCATCGCAGTCCGTCGTCTTCGCGACTGCGCATGGCAAGGATTCGGTCGATCGACTGGACTGGCCTTCACTGGCGCGAGATCGGCAGACGCTGGTCTTCTACATGGCGGTGGCACGCTTCGACGAGCTCATGAACGCGCTGATCGCTCACGGCCGGGCGGCTGATACGCCGGTCGCCGTCGTCGAACGCGGCACGATGCGGGAACAGCGCGTCGTGCGCGGTACCTTGGGTCAGCTGCAGATGCTCAAGGAGGCACAGCGCATCGAGTCGCCGGCCATACTGATCGTCGGCGAGGTCGCGGCGATGGGAGCCGTCGGCCGGGCGCGTTCCGCGGCCGTGGATGCCGGCGCCGTGCCGCAGACGTCACCAATATATGCTAAACAGATCCTGTGATCCGAACATCAAGGAACAAGAAATGATCTACAACAACATCCTGGAGACGATCGGCAATACCCCCGTGATTCGCCTGAATCGAATGGGGCCGGATCATGTCGAGGTGTTCGTCAAGGTCGAATCCTTCAATCCGATGGCTTCGGTCAAGGACCGCCTGGCGTTCGCGATCGTCAACGACGCCGAGCAGAAAGGACTCCTGAAGCCCGGCCAGACCGTGGTCGAGGCGACCTCCGGCAACACCGGCATCGCGCTTGCGATGGTGTGCGCGGCGAAAGGCCACCCGTTCGTCGCGACGATGGCCGACTCCTTCTCGATCGAGCGGCGCAAGATCATGCGCGGTCTTGGTGCGCGGGTCATTCTGACGCCGGCGGCCGAACGGGGTACGGGCATGGTTCGCAAGGCCGAAGAGCTGGCAGAAGAACACGGCTGGTTTCTTGCACGGCAGTTCGAGAACCCGGCCAACCCGGAGTACCACCGCAACACGACAGGCCCAGAGATACTCCGAGACTTCGCCGGCCGGCGCCTCGACTACTGGGTCACCGGTTATGGTACCGGCGGTACGATGACCGGGGCCGGAGCGGTGCTCAAGGCGGCTCGCCCCGATCTCAAGGTCGTCGCCACCGAGCCGGCCGGGGCGTCCCTGCTCGCCGGAAAAGAATGGCAGCCGCACAAAATCCAGGGCTGGACCCCGGACTTCATACCGGACGTTCTCGACCGCGACGTCTTCGATGAGCTGCGCTCGGTCACCGACGAGCGCTCGATCCAGGTATCGCGGGAGCTCGCGGCGAAAGAGGGCATATTCACCGGAATTTCGGCCGGTGCGACGCTTGCGACGGCCCTCGACGTTGCCGGGGATGCCGATGAGGGCGCCGCGATCCTGGCGATGCTGCCGGATACGGGCGAGCGCTACCTGAGCACGCCGCTGTTCGAGGGCGTCGAAGAGGGCTCCGACGACGACTGGTTGGCCGGCCTGTAATGCCCGTTTCGCCAGGACAGACCGTATCTAGCTGATCCAACAAGGAAAAGCAGGCATAGCTGAGACCTGAGTCACAGCAAACCGGCCCCGTAGCTGGCATCGTGGGCGTCTGATCGTGACGCTGACGACCGGAAGGAGCCGGTGTGGCCACTGATTCGAACAGCCCGTTGACAACCCAGCGCATTGGCAAGGCCGGGGGTTTGCTGCATTCTCTCGTTCCGCGAGCTGAGTGCTTTTTCTATTTCGGGTCCGACCGCGTATGCGCCTGGAGCAGCGACGACGGCGAGGACTTCGAAGTCGACGCTTTCGTCGCGAATCAGCCGATCGAGATCATCGACTCACTCAGCGAAGGCGAGGGCATGCTCAAGCGTACGCTCGCCTCGGGTCGCACCGTGCTCGTGTTCCCGGTTTGCGACGAACCCGGGCATTGCGTCGGGGCACTGATTGCGCTGTTCTCGCGAAACGCCGGCAAGTCGTCGTCATTCAACCCGGGCATGATCAAGAGCATCCTCGAGCCTGCGATTGCCATGGTCAGTGACAGCCTTCGCGTCGGTGATGAACTCGCTGCAGCCTCCAGGCGTGTCGACGACGTCGAGAAAGAGCTCGAACTGGTCTACGAGGTCGATGAGAAAATACACGGCTCGAAGACGCGGCATTCCTCGCTCGCCCAGCTCGTCGGGCAAAGCGGCCGGTATCTCGGCATCAAATACAGTGTCTTGCTGATCCCGTCCAAGCGTATTCGGATCAGCGCGACGCATTCGACCTGGAAAAACGTGCGTCGCAAGGTGCTCGACCGCTACCTCGTCGAGCAGTTGCTGCCGAAACTCGAAGGTCAGCGCCAGCCCGTCGTATTCCAGATCCCGGCAATCGAAGGTTCCGAAGAAGCCGCAGAGCACGGTTACCAGGCGCTGTTGACGCCGCTGCTCGATAGCCAGGGCAACGTCGAGGGCATTCTTGCCCAGATCGGGCGCGTGGACAACGACGATTTCAGCCGCAGCGACCGGCGCTTCATGGCGCATATCGTGCGCAAGGTCGAGTACGTGATCGAGCAGTCGTTCGATGCGATGACCGGATTCATGAATCGCATGGGCTTCGAAGACCAGTTGCGCGAATCGTTCAATGCATTGTCGTCGGCGAGCGATAGCCACCAGCTGATCTACTTCGATCTCGACAACCTGCAGCTCGTCAACGACACGTTCGGGCGGGAAGCGGGCGACGAAGTCATCATTCGCTTCGCGCGCCTGCTCGAGGAGGACCTGCCGAAGAGCGCGGTCCTGTCACGGCTGACCGGCGACGATTTCTGCATGTTGCTGACGCATGCCGATTCCGACGCTGCATACGACTATGCGCAGAAGATTCGCGAACAGGGGACGGCCCTCCGATACCTCGAAGGCGACAAGTCGTTGCAGATAACGATGAGCATCGGCATTGCGGAATTCAATCGGGCGAGCGGCGACGAGGGCAGCGCGCTGACAACGGCCCGCATGGCCTGTGAGGCCGCAAAAGACCACGGTCGCGATCGCATCGAGATCTTCGATGACCAGAACCACAGCATCATTCGTCGTTTCGACGACATGCAACTCGTCGCCGAAATCCAGCAGGCGCTCGACAGCGACGAGTTCGAACTGCTGGCGCAACCGATCGTCAGCCTGACCGGCAAGGGGGCCCATCCGCGCTACGAGGTGCTCCTGCGCATGCCCGAGGTCGACGGCGAGCGCGTATCGTCGAAAGCGCTGTTCTCGGCCGCGGAGCGCTATCGCATGATGCCGCAGATCGACCGCTGGGTCGTGTCCACGACGATCGCCCGACTTGCCGGGCACAGCGACTTCATCAAGGACCGGGGCGCGGTCTTCGCCGTCAACCTGTCCGGCCAGTCGCTCGGCGACGACGAGATTCTTCAGTTCATCGAGGAGGAGATCGAGGCCAGTGGCCTGCCGACGTCGGCGCTGTGTTTCGAAATCACCGAGTCGGCTGCTGTCTCTCAGCTGGGCAAGGCCCAGGCATTCATCGGCCGGTTGCGCGAACTCGGCTGCACGATATCGCTGGACGACTTCGGCGCCGGGCTGAGTTCGTTCGCCTACCTGAAGAACTTCAACGTCGACATTCTGAAAATCGACGGCAGCTTTATTCGCGACATCACCGACAACCGCATCTCGGAGTCGATGGTCGCGGCGATCACCGAGGTCGCCAGGGTCATGGACCTCAAGACCGTGGCCGAGTACGTCGAAACGAAGAAGTCGCGCGACCTGATTGCGAAGCTGGGCGTGCATTACGCTCAGGGCCACGGGGTAGGTGAACCGGAGGCGTTTGACGCGGTGCTTGCGGGCCTGTCCGAACAGGCAAAGTCGTCGACGGGATAGCCGGGTTCAGAAGACGCCGGCCTCGAGGCCGGCCGCCATCGTCAGACCGAGCTCTTCGCACTCACGAAGCCGTGTCTCGTCGAAGTCTCCTGCGACCAGAACGGGTTCCTGGACCTCCTTGACCGCGAGGCCGGTCAGAATGCGGCGAATACTCGATATGGCACCCGTTCCATCGTTGCCGGCGCGGACGAACATGGCCCAGGGCTTGCCGGCGACCCTGTCCTCGCAGGGATAGAACACGCGATCGAGGAAATACTTCATCGCGCCACTCATGTAGCCGAAATTCTCGGGCGTGCCGAGAATGAACGCGTCACACCAGAGAAGGTCGTCGGCATCGGCCTCGAGCGCGGACAAAGCTCGCACCTCGACACTGTCGACATCAGGGTGTCGCGCACCGCGAATGACCGCATCGGCCATGCGCCCGGTCGTGCCCGACTGTGAGTGGAAAACGATGAGCAGATGTTTCTTCGACACGCGGGAATAGTGCCGGAGTCGCACCGTTTTTTCGATAGACTGCGGCCATGGAGAGTGTCGCCGAGACGTTGCCTGAGGAATTGCGGGCCCCGGTCGAGCGCTGGCTCGAGCGCTACGACGACAGCGCTCACGTCCGCGAGCTCGCCCGTCTCGTGGCGTGCAGTGAATTCGCGGGTCGCGTGGTGCTGCGCGACAAGGCGTGGTTTCTCGACAACGTCGACACGTTCGCCGAGCCGCCCGACGTCACCCTGCTCGACACGGCGCTCGATCAGGGCGGCGACCCGCGCACGATACTGAGGCGTTTCCGCAATCGTTTCCTGCTGCACGTCATCTGGCGCGAAGTCTTCGGGCTGGCCGACCTCGATGAGACACTCGCGTCGCTCTCGGACCTGGCGGACCGCATGCTCGATGCCGCGACGACACTGGCCGAGACTGCCCTGGGGGCGCGTTTCGGCAACGTCCGCACGCCCGAGGGAGATCGTGTGCCGATCGTTATCCTCGGCATGGGCAAACTCGGCGGCAGGGAACTCAACCTGTCCTCGGACATCGACCTCATCTTCCTGTACCCCGAAGACGGCATGACGGATGGACGAAAACGCGTCAGCGCCCAGGAGTATTTCGGCCGGCTGGTACGTGCGGTCATCGCAATGCTGGACGAGATTACGGCCGAGGGTTTCGTGTTCCGAATCGACACGCGCCTGCGGCCGTTCGGCGACAGCGGGCCGCCGGTCGTCAGTTTCGGCGCACTCGAGTCCTACCTGCTGCAACACGGTCGCGACTGGGAACGCTATGCCTACGTCAAGGCGCGCATCGTCGGGCCATACCCGGGCGATGACGTTGCCGCCGACCTTTACAGGAACCTGATCGTCCCGTTCGTCTATCGGCGCTATATCGACTACGGCGTCTTCGAGTCATTGCGGGAAATGCACGCGATGATCGCTGCCGAGGTTCGCAAACGTGAGCTCAAGGACAACGTCAAGCTGGGACCGGGCGGCATCCGCGAGGCCGAGTTCATCGTTCAGTCCCTGCAGCTGGTCCGGGGCGGCAGCGAGCCGGTCCTGCAGTCGCGCGAACTGCAGGCGGTGCTGCCGTGCCTGGTCAGTACCCGCGGGCTCGAGGCAGACGGTGCCCGGAAGCTCCGCCTCGCCTATCGCTTCCTGCGCCGCGTCGAGAATTTCATCCAGGCGATACGCGATCAACAGACACATGACCTGCCCGCCGGCGAAGTCGACAGAAAAAGGTTGTGTCTCGCAATGGGTTATGGCGACTGGCGTGCGTTCGAGGTGGACCTCGAAACGCATCGGGGGGTGATTGCGGCGCAGTTCGAACAGATTGCGTTCCGCGAGCAGGTGGATGAGACGCCGTTTCGCAAGCAGGTCGAACAGGCCTGGGAGGCCGGGCGCGATGTCGCCGCATGGTCGGCGTTGCTCCGTCAGGGCGACGTTGCCGAGCCCGACGCTCTCGCAGCGCAGCTCGTGGCGTTTGCGGGCGCCCGCGCGACTCGGAAGACCGACGCATCATCCAGAGAGCGCTTGCAGCGCTTCATACCGTTGCTGATCGCGCAGATAGCCGTGTCGGAGCGGCCTGCACTGGCGCTCGAGCGAACGCTGACGATCGTCGAGAGCATTCTCAGGCGCAGCGCCTACCTGTCCCTGCTCAACGAGAATCGCAGTGCACTCGAGCGTCTCGTCGACCTGTGCGGCCGAAGCCACTATATCGCCGAGCAAATCTCGCGGTTCCCGGTGCTGCTCGACGAGCTTCTCGATCCGCGTCTGTACACCGACGCGGTCACACGGGGAGACCTGTCGCGAGAGCTCGGAGAACGCCTGTCGGGCGAGGATGACGACCCGGAGAACCGCATGCGCGCGATCGCCCAGTTCCAGCGCTCGACGATGTTCCGGATCGCGGTCGCCGACTTCAACGGACGCCTGCCGATCATGAAGGTCAGCGACGGACTGACCTGGCTCGCCGAAGCGGTGCTCGAGGAGGCGTTGCGCGTCGCCTGGCTCGACCTGACGGCACGTCACGGCGTGCCGTGCTACGAGACGAACGGCGTGAACCGCGAAGCCGGGTTCGGCATTATCGGCTATGGCAAGCTCGGCGGCCTCGAGCTTTCCTACGGTTCCGACCTCGACATCGTGTTCCTGCACGATTCCGTCGGTTCGAGTCAAACGACCAACGGCGACAGGCCGATCGACAACGGCCTGTTCTTCGGGCGGCTCGTGCGCCGACTGATGCATTTCCTCACGACCCAGACCGGTTCGGGCGAGCTCTACGAGATCGACACGCGCCTGCGTCCGGACGGCCGAAGAGGTCTGCTCGTCTCGAGTACCGACGCCTTCGAGCGCTACCAGGAAGACAATGCTTGGACCTGGGAGCATCAGGCGTTGCTGCGGGCACGGGCGGTCGCGGGCAGTGCCGGGATCGCCGATGAATTCGAGCGCATTCGCCGCGAGACCCTCGTGCAACGCGTGCGTCGCGACACGCTCCGCGACGACGTCATCGAGATGCGGCACCGCATGCGCAAGGAGGTCGACCGCAGCGACAGCCGCTATTTCGATCTGAAGCACGGCCGGGGCGGTATCGGGGATATCGAGTTCCTCGTGCAGTACCTGGTGCTCGAGACTGCAGCGGATCATCCCGACGTCATTTTCTATTCGGACAACATTCGCCAGCTCGACGCACTGACGGCGACAGGCTGTCTCGAGCCGCATGTCGGCAACGCCCTGCAGGACGCGTATCGTGACTACCGCCTCCGCCAGCACCATCTCGTGCTCGATGACCGGCCGCCCCTGGTTGCCGCCGATGCGTTTGCCGGGCAGCGCGCGTTCGTCACCGAAACATGGGACGCATGGCTGGGTTGAGCTTATAATTCGCCGTCCGGCCCGACCGAGAACGAGAGGACCTACGTGGCACCGAAAGCAGGAACCGTCGAACAGGACCTGATCCCGGCAAACGCCCAGAACACGTATGGCGTGCGGGTGAAAGACCTGCCGCTGAGCTGCCCGATGCCAGGTATGTACCTCTGGAACTCGCACCCGAAGGTCTACATACCGATCGAGGCTACCGGCGAGGCCAAGTGTCCATACTGCGGCGCGCAGTACTACATGATCGACGAAAGCGACTGATCGCATGCACATCGTCACCGGCGGTGCCGGTTTCATCGGAAGCAACGTCGTCCAGGCGCTCCTGGATCGCGGTCATGACGACATCGTCGTCGTCGACGATCTGAAGGATGGGCACAAGTTCGTCAATATTTCCGATCTCGCAATCGCCGACTATCTCGA
>JANQGP010000083.1 GCA_028277265.1 Woeseiaceae bacterium
GATCGGCATCATGATACTGATCGGGGTTGTCGTGAATAACGGCATTGTGCTCGTCGATCACATCAACAACCTTCGCATCGAAGGAATGTCGAGGGGAGAAGCTATCGTATTGGCAGGGCGCGATCGGTTGCGTCCGATCCTGATGACGGTTGCGACAACGATCGTGGGGTTGACGCCTCTTGCCATGGGCACTACGCAGATCGGTGGAGATGGACCTCCGTACTACCCGATGGCAAGGGCAATCATCGGCGGGCTGGCGTTCTCGACGGTGGTGTCCCTGCTCGTCGTACCGGCCCTGTACATCTATTTCGATTCGCTCGCCGCCTGGGGGCGCCGGGTCATGCGTGCTGCCAGGAGCGCGGAGAGCAGGAAGAAGCCGACCGCACCACCGCCGCCGGAGTTGACGACGACCTGAGTGCTCGTGCCTGTCGGTGTATCGAGAATCGAATCCTCGAGCGGCAGCAAAGAGAGCTCCGACGTGTCGTCGGGTCCGATACTCGTCAGGTACGTGCCGTCGAAGGCGTCGAACAATTCGATCAGGATGTCATAGCTGCCGGTCGGATAGCCGGAGACGAGTTCCGTCTCGATGATGTAGGCGTCGTCACCGGAGGCGCCGTAGATCGTGAAGTCCTCGGTCTCGGCGTATTCGTTCCACGGGCCGTACTCGTAGCTCAGGTAGACGACGGCAAACACGTCTGCAACCGCCCACGTCGTATCGGCGTCGAACATCAGGTCGATGCCGAAGTAGTAGCCGTCGTTGTCGAAGTCCGAAAACAGCACGACGTCGGCCTCGTAGAACCAGAAGTTCGGGTCGCCGGACTGCGCGTTCGCCACGCCGCCCTTCTGCTGCACCGAGCGAAGGTTCTTGGGATCGCGCGAACCCTCGGTCTTCAGCGGTGCGAACTCGTTGAAGGAAACCTTGCCATCCCCGACGCTGCCGCGCGTGATGCCCTGGCCCTCGGACGTCAGGCTCTGGCGCGGTTCCTCGCCGGTCGTTGCCATGCTCGCGCCGGCGAGAAGCAACAGGCAGATCGTCGAAATTGTGCGGGTCACGTTCCTCATAACGATGTCCTCTCATCTGCTTACGGTTCCATTGTCGGCTGCAGACGCTGAATCCATGCTGAACCCTGTGGGCATTCCGGGATGACCGTGAGACGATATTCAGCCCGCGTTCATCTGGCCTGCATCGATGACCCCCAGCACCGACGGAAACGTCCTGAAAGCCGCGGCCTGGCTGTTGCTGGGCGTGTTCGGCGGCCTGGTGCTGGATCTGTGCGCGAAACAGGTTCTCGAGGACTACTCGCTGACTCAGTTCGTGCTCGTGCGAAGTGTGATCGCAATCCTGATCATGCTGATGCTCACACCGAAGTTCGGTGGGCTGGACGCGCTCAGGACTCGTGAGATCGGCTGGCACCTGCTCCGATCCCTGTTCGCGATAGGTGCCATGTTCGGGTTCTTCTACGGACTCGCGCATATGCCCCTTGTCAACGCACTGACGCTCGGCTACACCGCGCCCCTGATCGTTACGGCCCTGTCGGCCATCGTACTGGGTGACAAGGTCGGCTGGCGGCGATGGTCCGCCGTGATCATGGGATTCGTTGGCGTGCTGGTCATGCTGCGCCCGGGACAACAGGCGATGAGCTT
>JANQGP010000042.1 GCA_028277265.1 Woeseiaceae bacterium
TGCGAGACCAGCATCTGTAGCCATTCCGTCTCGACCTCGACGAGCGACATCGGCAGCAACCGGCCGACGAAATCGACGGCCGCAATCACGGGACTCGCGACGAAGGCGAAGCCGATCAGCGCAAGGAAACCGACGACGGACCAGCCGAGCACCGCTCGACGACGCTGCCGATCGATCCGGCGCACGACGTCTGCAAGGAATCGCTCGTCGTCCATCGGTCGCCCCGCCTGGTCGAACAGGGCCTGCAGGCGGGGATCGAATTCTGTGGTCATGGCGTGCTCCCTCGCGGTTCGAGGTACGCGGAGAGCTTCTCCTGTAGCTTCTGCGTGCCCCGGCGCAGATGCGATTTGACGGTACCGAGCGGAAGTCCGGTGAACTCGCCGATTTCGGTGTGTGTCATGCGCTCGTGATAACTCAGCACGATGCACAGCCGCACGTCGTCGGGCAGGGATGCGAGGGCCCTGTCGAGATCCATCGCGATAGCGGGTGTGTCGAGCTGTGCATTCTCCGTTTCCGCAGCGTCTTCGGCGTGTTCGAGCGGGTCGTTTCGCCGCTTGTGCTGGAGCCAGATGTTAATCGCCAGTCGTTTGAGCCATGGTGCGAAGCGTTGGGCATCGATGAGCTGGTCGATGTGGCGCCAGGCCTGCATGAACACCTGCTGCGACAAGTCGTCGGCGAGAACCCCATCGCCACAGCAGCGCCGCATCAGGTTGCGAATCCACGTCTGACGGCGCTTGACGAGCTCGGCAAACGCGTCGCGGTTACCCTTGCGTGCCAGTCCGATGAGCACGGTCTCGGTGCTCTTCGACAGGAAATCGGGCGCCAGGCGCAAGGCATCATCCCAGCGGTGGGAATCCCGGGTCCTGGCGTTCGGATCGCCTCGCAAACTGCGCGGCAACGAGCAAGCCGATGCCGACGAATGCCACCAGAGCGGCAACGCCCAGCAGCGGCATGAAGGCGCCCTGGTCGATCAGGTATCCCATCAGCGCCAGGCCGGGCGCGACGAAAAGCGTGATCAACCCGCCAATCGTCAGGTCGCGCGCCGTATTCTTGTCGGTGCCCAGCAGTTTGTCGACGAACTGCTGGTCCGGCTTCCTGCCGGCTTCGATCATACGCCTCAGCGTTTCATGCTGCGCCTCACGCTTGCGAACGCCGTCCCAGATGCCGGCTACCGTCGCGGCGCCTATGAACATCCAGAAGCCAAATGCGGCCAGTCCGAATATCCCGCTGTTCATACCGTTCTCCTCCAAAAAAATCACGGTTTCTACAGGTGGAGATGCGAGTTTTCCGTTCCCGGATGCAGCCGGCCTATTTTTCCGTCGTATAGAGGTGTACGTCCTGTTGCGGGAACGGGAACGAAATGCCTTCGTCGTCGAAGCGTTTCTTGATCTTCTCGGTCAGGTCCAAATAGACGCCCCAGTAGTCCGACGTCCTGGTCCAGGGCCGGACGACGAAATTGACGCTGCTGTCGGCCAGTTCCAGCACCGCTATCTGGCACTCGGGGTCCTTGAGAATACGTTCATCGGCATCCACGAGCTCGCGCAGTGTCGCGGTCACCTTGTCGAGGTCATCGTCGTAGCTGACTCCGACGGTCAGATCGACACGCCGCGTATCGTTCGCCGAGTAGTTCGTGATGATGCTGTCCATGATCTGACTGTTCGGCACGATGATCTGCTTGTTGTCCGGCGTCTTGAGTACCGTCGTCAGAATCTGCACCTGCTCGACGCTACCGGCGATACCCGCGGCTTCGACGTAGTCGCCGACCTTGTAGGGCCGGAAAAGCACGATCAGGACGCCGGCGGCGAAGTTCGACAGCGAGCCCTGGAGCGCCAGGCCGACGGCAAGGCCGGCGGCACCGAAGATGGCGATGAACGAGGTCGTCTGTATGCCGATCGCGCCGATTGCCGCAATGATGACGACGACCATGAGCGCCACGCGGACGAGGTTGCCGACAAAGGTCTGCAGGGTCGTGTCGACCTGCTGACGGTCCATGACCCGGGTCAGTCCGCGTACCACGAGCTTCACGACGAAACGACCGATGTAGAAGATCAGTATCGCAACGATCAGGTCCTTCCCGAAGTTCACGAACAGGCTCGAATCGATGCCGTTGTTCCTCAGGAATTCGAGGATCGTATTGGGGTCCATACTGGTCACCGCATCGACGGCCTCGTTGACCGTGTTGTCGGCGGCTTGCTCAGGTGCGGCTTCGGGTTGATCTTGCATTTGAGGTCCTTTCTATTGGCCGGGCACGCCCGCCACACCGGGCCGAAACCGGAAAACCCGGTATGGTCCGCTGTCGCTGATGTGCTGGTGCGATTGAAGAATGAGTTCGGGCAATGCGCTGTCCGCGACGTAGAGATAGCCTTCCGGTCCGAACGACAGGGCATCGGGCCACCGCAAGCTGTCGGATTCGATCAACGTCTGCGGGTCTTTGTCCGGGCCCGCGACAAAAATGGCATTGTGTTCGATCGCCGTGATGTAGACGTTACCGTCGACGTCGATACTGAAGCCGTCGCTGAGCGGTTTGTCCGAAACGCGCTCCACGCGGTTCGCGAGCTGGCCCGCAGGCAACGTGTCGTCGCGCAGGTCGCGCAAACGTACGCGGTAGAGGCCGGAACCGCTGATTGCACCGTAGTAGAGCCACTCGGGCCCGAGTGCGATGCCGTCGATGCCTCCGCGCAGCGTCACGACACCGCCGAGGAACTCCATGTCGCGGCCCATGCTGTGAATCATGTACTCCTCGGCCGACACGGAATCGTGTCCTTCGAGGACGCGTCGTGCGCTGCCGGTCTCGACATCGTAGACGACGATTGCCGGCGACTTGCGCCAGAAGCTCGCATCCGCAATCACGATCGTGTTGCCGTCAGCCGATACCTGCAGGTCCTGCAGAAACGAGCCGAACGGCGCGATGTCCGGGTCGAGCGTCTGCTCGCGGATCACGGTGTCGGTGTCGAGATCGACGGCGATGATGCGGGCCGGGCGCGTCCCGTGGTTGCCATGGTCGATCGTCCACAAACGGTTGAACCGGTCGATGGCAATACCGAGCACCGTGTCGAACAACTCGTCCTGCTTGCCCCAGGACGGATACGGTACGGCTGCGCCACGGACGTACTCGAGCAGCTTGTTGCCCTGCGGTCTCGCCTCCGGATGCACGGTGAAGAACAGCCGACCGTCCTTGTTGACCGCTACGTTGCCAACCGGCTCCGGGTAGCTCAGCACTTCCTCGAGCGACGAGGCATCGAGGATCGGGCTCGTGGACAGGTCGGGATAGGGCGTACCGCCTCCGTATCGAATCCAGAGGGTGGTTGTCCCGATGACTGCGAGAACGGATAAGAACAGCAGGATTTTCTTCATTCTTGGCTGCGGCAGCCCGTTTCACTCCCCGCCGAAATAGTACATCAATGCGGCGTGATTTCAGACCCGCAAGGCGACGAACCAAGCCAGTGCAACGAGGCCGAGGGCCGCGACGCCGCTAATTCTCTGCGTGCGCGGGCGGGCGGGCATCTTGCCGACCAACGTCAGCACCATGCCCGCAGCGAAACCGCAGACGAACCCCATCAGGTGTGCGCCGATGTCGGTATTCTCATCGCCGGTGCCCGTGAACATGAGCAGTGCGAGCCCGCCGATGATCGGCCCGAGACGCGTCGACCAGCGATCCTGCGCCATCAGCTGGCCTCGCCATACGTAGCCGGCGAGCAGGCCCAGTGTCGCGAATACGGCGGTCGATGCGCCGATCGAGCGATGCGTCGATTCGAGCAACAACGTGTTGGCCGCGTTGCCGAGAGCGGCCGCGACGAGGATCGTCAACCAGGCAACGCCGGAGCCTAGCAGGCGCCCTGCGAAGATGCCGAAGAACACGCCGAAAACGAGATTGCCGAGCAGGTGCTGGACGTCGGCGTGGAGCGTCAGCGCCGTGATCGTCCGCCACCATTCTCCGGAACGGATCAGTGTGCCATCGACGCGGCCGGCCGCGAGCCAGTCGCCGCCGAAGAACGAGTAGCCGGCCATACCGGTGACCGCGCACACGAGGAGAACATAGCCGATCAGGCCGGGCAGCGCGTCCTGGTAGATGACGCGTTTGCGGCGTTTGGGCCGCTCGGGCGGGTTCTCGTCGTCGTACAGTCGCAGCTCCTCGGCCGCCCTGGCCGAGTCGGCGGCCGGCACGACGAGTGCGCAGCTCAGGCCGTCTTCGACGATCTCGTAGGCAATCTGCGCGGACGCGAGGACGAGCGCGCGGTCGGTGCAGCCGCGCCGGTTTCGACTCTCGTAGACAACACGCCAATCGTCCATCGATTCAGGGTAGCAAGATTGCGGTAAGCTAAGGTCCTGTTTGTGGGGACGCGCATGCGAATAACAATCCTGGCTGCATTTCTCGTCGCCCTGGCGCCCGCCGCGACGGGCGAGGTCAGGGACTCGGCAGCCAACGGTTTCACGACGGTCAACGAGGTCGTGATCGGGTCCGAACGTGCGGCTGCGTGGAAGGCCGCGGTGCATGGCGTGGGTCGGTGGTGGAGTTCCGACCATACGCTGTCGGGCGACGCGGCGCGCATGAGTATCGATCCATCGGTGCAGGGCTGCTTCTGCGAGACGCTCGGCGAGCAGGCTGGTGTCGTGCACCTGACGGTGACGATGGTGAACCCTACCGTGCTGCTGCGCATGACTGGCGGGCTCGGGCCGCTCGGCCTGATGGGTCTGGACGGCAACATGACCTGGGAATTCGAGGATGTGGAGGACGGGACGCGCGTGCGGTTCACCTATGCGGTGGGCGGGTACTCGCCGACGGGCCTGGATACGATTGCGCCCGCCGTCGACGGCGTCATCGGCGAGGCTCTGAATCGGCTGAAGCGCTATGCCGAGACCGGCAGTCCGGAGGAGCCTGCAACCGTTGACTGAAATTCCCCGTGCCCGCCCGTCATCGACCGTGATACTCGTGCGGCAGGGGGCGGCCGAGCCCGAGCTCTTCATGGTGCAAAGGCATCCGCAATCTTCGTTTGGT
>JANQGP010000065.1 GCA_028277265.1 Woeseiaceae bacterium
CATGAAAACGAACGTCAGCGCCATCAGGCCGAAGACCTTGAACGTACCCCAGGTCTTCTCCGAGTAGTTATAGGCCACGTAGATGTTGAGGAGGCCTGCGAACACGAAGAACGCTACCCAGATGAAGTTGAGTCGTATCCATTGAGTCGGGGACACCTTCTCGAGGTCCAGGCCCTCCACGAGACCGAAGAAGCGTTGAGCGAGTGGTTTGTCGCCGATCCAGTGGCTCGCAAGGAACGCAAGGGCGACTACCCAGTAGAAGGCGGTCGGCTTCCAGTACGTGAAATACGGGTTGCGGAAATACAGCGTCAGCGCGCCAAAGATCAACGCGAACACTGTGGACCACATGTACATCTTGTCGATCGATCCCGATCGAACGGACTTGATGGCAAAGCCGATCGGCATCGTGATCATAAGTACGACCACAGCCGCATAGATGTCCTTGAGAAACAGTGTCCCCAAGAAAGCCAGCAGCGGGAAGAATTCGAAAAGCATGTTCATGACGGCCGCGAATGATAGCGTACAAATCGGGCTAGGCGCGAGGCAGCGGCTCACCTACAATCCGCGCGTGGCAAAACTGATCGAAGTTCATCCACGTGATCCGCAGCCGCGGCGCGTGAAGAAGATAGTCGAGAGGCTCCGTGAGGGCGCGCTGATCGCGTACCCGACCGATTCGAGCTATGCCCTCGGCTGCCACATCGGGGACAAGAAGACGATCGAGCGCATCCAGCGCATCCGCAAGAAGCATAAACGCCACAACTTCACCCTGGTGTGCAAGGACTTGTCGGAGATCAGCGTGTATGCGCGGGTGGATAACTGGGCCTACCGCCTGATCAAGTCGCTCACCCCGGGGCCGTACACCTTCGTGCTACCGGCCACGCGGCAGTTGCCCAAGATGTTGCAGAATCCGAAGCGACGTACGATCGGCATTCGCGTACCGGATCATCCCCTGGTATCGGCCATGCTTGACGAGCTTGGCGAACCGATCATGAGCTCGACGTTGTCATTGCCCGGTGATGATATGCCGCTGACGGACCCGCTCGAGATCGAGCAGCGCATCGGCCACCAGATCGAGATCATCGTCGATGCGGGGCCTACCGGTATCGAGCCGACGACGGTGCTGGACTTGTCCGGTGGCGCCGTGGATGTACTCCGGGTCGGGCGGGGTGACGTGGCCCAGTTCACCTGACGACACGCAGATGCGATAGAATGCCCGCATCGCAGCCGGAACCCGTATGAAGCCTGATCTCAAACTCGTAAACCCTGAAGACGCGCCAAAGCCGCCCCAGGATGAAAAGCAGTCGCCCGCGCAGGCCGAAATGCCGTTTGCCGTCGTGGACGGCGAGCCGGTGACCCAGCTGCCACAAGACCTCTATATTCCCCCGTACGCTTTGCAGGTCTTCCTGGAGGCCTTCGAGGGCCCCCTCGATCTCCTGCTATACCTGATCCGGCGTCAGAATATCGACATCCTCGATATCCCGATTGCCGAGATCACCAAGCAGTATGTGCAGTACATCGAGCTCATGAAAGAGATGCAGCTCGAACTCGCCGGCGAATACTTGCTGATGGCCGCGATGCTTGCCGAGATCAAGTCGCGCATGTTGCTGCCACGGCCTGAGACGCACGAGGAAGAAGAGGAAGACCCGCGCGCCGAGCTCGTTCGACGCTTGCAGGAGTACGAGCGATACAAAAAGGCGGCCGAAGATCTGTCCGAGTTGCCGCGCCTGGAACGCGACACGTTTGTTGCCTCGGCCGAGGCGCCTGAGCGTAAGGTGGTAACCAAACTGCCCGATATCACGCTCAAGGAACTGTTGCTCGCGTTTCACGATGTCTTGAAACGTGCGGAGATGTTCTCCAATCTCCACATGCAACGCGAGCCGCTGTCGGTTCGCCAGCGAATGAGCGAGATACTGTCTCGCATCAGATCGAGCAATTTCACTGGATTCGGGGACCTGTTCGACCCGGAGGAAGGTCGCATGGGCGTTGCCGTAACCTTCATCGCCCTTCTTGAACTGTTGCGCGAGTCAATGATCGAAGTCGTGCAGTCCGAGGATTTCGCGCCGCTGCATGTACGTGCCGCTTCCTCCGTGCACCTGGTTGCGGACGACGGCGAGCCGGTTGAGGCGATGCCGCAGGAATAGCACCGAGTTACGCGATTCATGGAAGCCATCGAGATCAAGCATTTTGTCGAAGCTGCCCTGCTGGCGGCCGGTCGTCCTCTGAACGTCGACCAGCTGAAAGGGTTGTTCGATCAGCGCATGGCGCCTGAAAAGAGGGAAATACGCGAAGCGATCGCCACACTCAACGACGAATATGAAGACCGCGGCATCGTCATCGTCGAAATTGCGTCCGGTTTTCGCATGCAAGTGAAGGCAGCGATGGCCGACCGCCTTCAGAAGCTGTGGGAGGAGCGGCCGCCACGCTATTCACGAGCGTTGTTCGAGACGCTGGCCCTTGTGGCTTACCGCCAACCCATTACACGTGGCGACATCGAGGACATACGTGGCGTCACGGTAAGCTCGAACATCGTTCGACAGCTTCTCGAGCGTGACTGGATCCGCGTCGTCGGTCATCGCGATGTGCCGGGCCGCCCCGCCATGTTCGGTACGACCAAATCGTTCCTCGATTACTTCGGACTGAAGAAACTCGATGATCTTCCCCCGCTCACGGACCTCTCCGACTGGGAGAGCCTGCGAGTTCAGCTAAACCTCCCCGAGGTGGAAGAACAGATGGATGCCGGTTCGGATATCGAGGCGATGGCTGCCGAACACGATCTCCCGGTGCTGTATCCGGAAGGCGAAGAGGATAAAGGCGAGTATCCGGATGAGGAGGAAGTCGCCGATGCCGTGGCGCGCGCCCAGGCGATCGAGGACATCCCGGAGCTGAATCCGGAGACTGACGCCGTCAGCATCAGCGAAGAAGCCGCCGAGACACTCGAAGACGAGCTTGTCATCAACAAGTGGCCCGACCCGGTTGGCTGATCGCATCCAGAAAGTCCTGGCAGCCGCCGGGCATGGATCTCGCCGAAAAATAGAAACCTGGATCCGGGAAGGACGTCTCGCTGTCGACGGACGCGCGGCCGAGCTCGGCGACCGTATCGATGGGACGGAACATATTACGCTTGACGGCCGGCCGTTGTCCCTCAAAGGGCTCAAGCAACCGCATCGCCACATCATCTACAACAAGCCTGGTGACGAGGTGACGTCGCGGGAAGACCCGGCGGGCCGAAAGCTCGTGTTCGACGCGCTGCCACATCTGAAGGGCGCGCGCTGGATCGCTGTCGGTCGCCTGGACCTGACAACGACAGGCCTGCTCATCTTCACGACCGACGGAGCGCTAGCCAATCGGTTGATGCACCCCTCGGCCGGTGTCGTACGCAAATACGCGGTCCGCGTGCACGGC
>JANQGP010000081.1 GCA_028277265.1 Woeseiaceae bacterium
GGTCATTGCAGGTATGGGTGTATTACCACCTGCTCGGGGACCGGGACCTGACGCTCCGTGCCTGGGGCGTGGACAGCCCGCACACGCCCGCGTGGCAGAGACCGGTTTTGCGTATCCTGTTCCCGTTGCAGGCGAGGCTCATCCGGCTCTCGTTCCGGGTCGACGATGCGAACTATGCGCGGGCGGTCGCGCGCATCGAGACGTTGCTGGGCGGCGTCAATGCAGACCTCGCCGACGGGCGCGCGTCGCTGCTTGGCGGCAGCGAGCACAACTACACGGACTACGCTTTTGCGGCGTTCACCGGCCTCTGGCTGATGCCGCAGGGTTATGGCGGCGGGAGGGCCGACGCCACACGCATCGAGCGCGAGTTGGCTCCGGCGGCCATGCGCGCCGACATCGAACGATGGATCGATGCTTATCCCGCTGCGGTACATTATGTGGAAGCACTTTACACGCTACGCAAGGAGGGCTTATGAGAACGATACTGTTATTGTCTGTCCTGGTTCTGGTGGGCGCATGCGCCGGGCAGAGCACGAAGCTCGAGGACCAGAACACGGCGATTCGCGACCTGATCGAGGTCAACGAGCTCGAGGAAGTCGATGTCGTACGCTTCGTCCGGCAGCTCGACGACTACGAGATCAATCCGTACTACCTGATCCTCACCGAGCGCAAGAAAAAGTACCTGCTCGAGTACGGGCAACGATGCACGCGGGATTTGTACGGTCGCGTAGAGCCCGATGTTCGCTACGATCCCAAAGCGATTCGCCCGAAGATCGACACGTTCCGGGGCTGCCGCATCCGCGCGATCTATGCGATCGACGACGCGCTGGAAGGCGAGCTGAAGCAGATCGGCAAGGCGCCCGGCGAGAAGTAGTCTCAGGGTGTCGCGAAGCGTACACCGGGAACTCCGGTGTGTTCATCGCCTGTCCTGATAGGCGGTGCTGATCTCGTTCATCTTGTTTTCGATCCATTCCTGGACCAGGAGATTCGTTTCTTTTGGCGGCCGGCCCTCGGCGCTGATCGGCGGGCCGATACAGAATCGCACGATACCCGGGCGCTTCGAGAACTCACGGCGCCGCCACAGGTCACCGGCGTTATGCGCGACCGGTACGATCGGAGCCCCGGCTTCGCGGGCGAGCGCCGCGCCCGATATGCCGTACTTCCGGGTTTCGCCGGGCGGCATCCGCGTGCCCTCGGGATAGACCGTCACCCAGATGCCGTTGGCGAGCTTCTCTTTACCCTGCTCGATAACCTGCATCACGGCCGTGCGGCCGTCGCTGCGCTTGATGGCAATCGGCCGGAACACGAGGCCGATGACCCAGCCGAAGATGGGCATCCAGGTAATCTCGCGCTTCAGCACCCAGGCGGTCCGCGGGAAGAACGGCACGTGACCATAGGTCTCGAGCGTCGACGTGTGCTTGATCATGATGACGCTCGGCTCGTCCGGCAGGTTCTCCTGACCCTCGACGACCATCTTCATGCCGCAAATGACGTCGCCGGCCCACAATGCGAGCTTGCAGTAGTTGACCACGATGCTCCAGAGGAACGACTGAGGCGCCCAGAACACGAGCAATGCAAAGGTGGCGTACACGAGAATGCTCGTGAAGCCGAAGGCAATGAACAAAGCGGATCGCAACCAGCGCACGACTATTGCTTTACCAGCGCCACGGCGGCGGCGGCCAGGTCGTCGTAGACCGGGATACCGGCGAACTCACCGGGCAACGACGACTCGGTCCGGGCACCGTTGCCGGTGCGGACGAGAATCGGCCTCGCCCCCGCGGCGCGCGCTGCCTCGAGGTCGCGCAGGGAGTCCCCGATGGCCGGAACGCCGTCCAGCGACGTGTCGTAGCGGCGCGCGAGCCGCAGCAACAGGCCCGGGCGCGGTTTACGGCAAAAGCAACCGTCGTCGGGACCGTGCGGGCAGACGACGATACGATCGATACGGCCGCCGGCGGCGCCGACGAGACGCCGCAGCTTGCGGTGCATGTTTCGCAGCGCGGACCGGTCGAACAGGCCCCGGGCGAGCCCCGACTGGTTCGTGGCGACGGTCACCGTGAAGCCCGCGGCCGACAACGCGGCGATGGCCTCGATGCTGCCGGGCAGCGGCAGCCATTCGTCGGCCGACTTGACGAACGCGTCCGAGTCGCGGTTGATGACCCCGTCCCGATCGAGAATGACAAGCCCCCTGGGCGCGAGCGGGGTTGCCATCTTATCCTATGGAAAGACGCGAAATGTCGGCTACATCGAGGAAAAGTGACCGAAGTTCGCTTAAAAGCGCCAAACGATTGTCGCGAACGTCGTCCTCGTCCGCCATGACCATGACGTCGTCGAAGAAACGGTCCACGGGCTCGCGTAAGTCGGCAAGTTCGTTCAGGATCTCTGCATATCGACGCTGTTCGAGCATTGGAGAGACCTTTTCGCGGGCGTTTACGAGCGCGTTATAGAGCGTGCGCTCCGCGTCGAGCGTCAGCAGCTTCTTCCTGACCGACAAGCCGGCCGGATCGCCCGCCTTGCGCAGGATGTTGGCAATGCGCTTGTTGGCGGCCGCCAGGCTCTCGGCCTGCTCGAGGCGCGCAAACGTCTGCACGGCGGCGAGGCGCCGATCGAAGTCGACGAGCGACGCCGGGCGCCTGAGCATAACCGCTTCAAATGTCTCGGGTTTCAGCCCTTTGTCGCGGTCCAGGCAATAGGTTCGAAGGCGCTCGCCGATAAACGTACACAGCTCGTCGGCGAGTTCGTCCCGGTCCGCCTTGCGCCCCGGTTGGGCCTTGAGCGCCTTCTCGATGAGCTTGCCCAGGTCGATGTCGAGGCCGCATTCAATCAGGATACGGACGATACCGAGGGCGGCGCGGCGCAGTTTGAACGGGTCCCGGTTGCCGCTCGGTTTCTTGCCGATCGAGAAAATGCCGGCAAGTGTATCGATCTTGTCGGCAACGGCGACGATCTGGCCGGTTTTTGTCGCTGGTAGCGCGTCGCCCGCGAAGCGCGGCAGGTAGTGTTCCGCAATCGCATCCGCGACGTTGCCGGACTCGCCGTCGGCGCGCGCGTAATACCGTCCCATCGTGCCCTGAAGGTCCGGGAACTCGCCGACCATGTCGGTGACGAGGTCGCATTTGGCGAGCAAGGCGGCGCGCTCGACGTCGCCGGCATCGAGTTTCAGTTTCTTCGCGGCCCACTTGCCGAGCTTCGCGATGCGGGCGCTGCGATCGAACTCACTGCCTAGCCCGCGCTGATACACGACCTCGCGCAGGGCCTCCTGGCGGCTCGCCAGCGAGCGCTTGCGATCGCCGTCCCAGAAGAACGCCGCATCGGCGAGTCGCGGCCGGATGACGCGTTCGTTGCCCTCGATGACCTGCTCGGGATCCCTGCTCTCGAGATTGGCGACGGTCACGAAATGCGGCAACAGCCTGTCGTCGTCGTCGGCAACCGGAAAATAGCGCTGATGTCCGGCAAGGGTCGACACGACAACCTCGCGCGGCAGCTCCAGGTAGATCTCGTCGAAGGCGCCGACGATCGGTACGGGCCACTCGACCAGCGCGGCAACCTCGTCGTACAACGACTCGCCGTCGACGATTCTGCCGCCGACCTGTTCCGCCGCGGCTTCGACGCCCTGCTTCACCATGTCGCGCCGCCGCATGAAGTCGGCGATGACATACCCCTCGCTCTCCAGCGTGTCGAGATACCCGGCAGGCGACTCGATGACGAGCTGCCCCGACGAGTGGAAGCGATGCCCGCGCGACTCGCGCCCGGCTTCGAGTCCCATGATCGATGCATTCATGACGTCCCTGCCGTGCAGCAGCAAGATCCAGTGCACAGGCCGCACGAATTCGGCCTCGCCCGAGCCCCACCGCATGCGCCGCGGAATCGGCAGTGCGGCAAGTGCGCGCTCGATGATGTCCGGAAGCAACTCGGTGGCGCTGAGACCTTCCTCCAGCGCCGTATACGTCAGCCACTCGCCTTTTTCGGTCTCGACGCGATCGAGCGCCTCGACCGCGACACCACACCGGGTCGCGAACGCCGTCGCCGCCGGCGTCGGCCTACCGTCATCGTCGAACGCGATGCGCACCGGCGGTCCCTTCTGTTTAACCTCGCGGTCGTCCTGCCGCCCGGCCAGTTTCCTGACGAGCACGGCCAGTCGTCGCGGGCTCGCGTAAGCTTGCACGTCGCCGCGCGACAGTCGCGCGGCGTCGATGCCTGCGGCGAGGTTTTCCCCAAACGCCTCCATGAGCGGACGGAGCGCCTTGGGGGGGAGCTCCTCCGTCCCGATTTCGACGAGGAAGTCGTCGCTCACGACGAGCCCCCTCCGGTGACGGAAGCGACCATCGGGAAGCCGAGCGCTTCGCGGCTTGCGTAGTACGCCTCGCAGATCGACCGCGACATCGTGCGAACGCGAAGAATGAACCGCTGCCGCTCGGTGACCGAGATCGCCTGGCGTGCGTCCAGCAGGTTGAACGTATGCGATGCGGTCAACATCTGTTCGTAGGCCGGCAACGCCAGGCCCAGCGCGATGAGCCGCTCGCACTCCTGCTCACAATGGTCGAACGCATTGAACAGTGCGTCGATATCGGCCTCTTCGAAGTTGTACTTCGACTGCTCGACTTCGTTCTGGTGATAGACGTCACCGTAGGTAATGCGCCCGAGCGGACCGTCGGTCCAGACGAGATCGAAAATGCTATGTACGTTTTGCAGGTACATCGCGAGGCGCTCGATACCGTAGGTGATTTCACCGGTCACGGGCCGGCACTCGAGACCGCCGACCTGCTGGAAATACGTGAATTGCGTGACCTCCATGCCGTTCAGCCACACTTCCCAGCCGAGCCCCCAGGCGCCGAGCGTGGGCGACTCCCAGTTGTCCTCGACGAACCGGATGTCGTGAACGAGTGGGTCGATGCCGATCGCTTCGAGCGAGCCGAGGTACATCTCCTGGATGTCGTCGGGCGACGGCTTCAGAACGACCTGGTACTGGTAATAGTGCTGCAGCCGAAACGGATTGTCGCCGTAACGGCCGTCGGTCGGCCGACGGCTGGGTTGGACGTAAGCCGCCGACCACGGTTCGGGCCCGACCGCGCGCAGGAAGGTCGCCGGGTGAAACGTGCCGGCCCCCATCTCCATGTCGTAAGGCTGCATGACGACGCAGCCGCGTTCGGCCCAGTACTGCTGCAGCTTCAGGATCAGGTCCTGGAAGTTCAGCGCCAGGGGCGTTGTTTCCGTGCTCATTCAGGCGTCTTGGGCGGCTTCAAAGGCGCGCAGTATAACGATTTTTGGGTCTTTTTAGTGGCATCTGCGGGAGGCGGCCTGCCGGCGACCCGCGTCGTCGCGGAATAACGGCTCCGCACACGCCTCGCGTGCCGCTCGGCTATGTATGCGGAGCCGTTTTCCCCGGCACCCACGAATCGCACCAAATTGGTGCACTCGACAAGCGTCTTGCACTATAATGGTGCTTGCGGACGGCTTGTCCGAAGAATAACTTCTTTTAAGCCAGATAGTTACATCGTGCCCCATTTTGGCACACTTCGTGCAGACAGGAACGTCAACGGGCCGCTGCTTGCGGCCGATTTTTTGACTGCATGAGAACTGGAGGAAACCCATGACAGCCGCAGAGGTAATGGCCAAACTCAAAGAGGCCGAGGTCAAGTTTGTCGATTTTCGTTTCACGGACACGAAAGGCAAAGAACAACACGTAACCGTGCCCGCTCACACGATCGACGATGACGTCTTCGAAGACGGCAAGATGTTCGACGGGTCGTCGATTTCCGGCTGGAAGGGTATCAACGAGTCCGACATGATCCTGATGCCGGACCCGGTGTCGGCCGTGCTCGATGTCTTCACCGACGAGACGACCATGAACATCCGTTGCAACGTCGTCGAGCCGTCGACGATGCAGGGCTACGATCGCTGTCCGCGGTCGCTGGCGATTCGCGCGCAGGCGTACCTCGAGTCGACGGGTGTCGCCGACGCCGCATACTTCGGACCGGAAAACGAGTTCTTCGTGTTCGACAGCGTTGCCTGGGACGACAACATGCAGGGCGCGTTCTACAAGATCGACTCCGACGAAGGCGCCTGGAACACCGACCGCAGCCTCGAGGAAGGCAACACGGGTCACCGTCCGACCGTCAAGGGCGGATACTTCCCCGTACCGCCGGTCGATTCCCTGCACGATATTCGCTCGTCGATGTGTCTTGCGCTCGAGGAAATGGGCCTGACGACCGAGGTGCATCACCACGAGGTCGCTACCGCCGGCCAGTGCGAAATCGGCGTCAAGTTCAACACCCTGGTGAACAAGGCCGACGAGGTCCAGATACTGAAATACGTGGTTCACAACGTCGCGCACGCCTACGGTAAGACCGCAACGTTCATGCCCAAGCCGCTCGTCAACGACAACGGAAACGGCATGCACGTCCACCAGTCCCTGTTCAAGGACGGCGAGAACCTTTTCTCCGGCGACGGCTACGGTGGCCTGTCGGAAACCGCGCTCTATTACATCGGCGGCATCATCAAGCACGCGAAAGCGCTGAATGCCTTCGCGAACCCGTCCACGAACAGCTACAAGCGCCTGGTACCGGGCTTCGAGGCGCCGACGATTCTTGCCTATTCGGCACGCAACCGTTCCGCGTCGATTCGCATTCCGTACATCGCCAACCCGAAAGGTCGCCGCATCGAGGTGCGCTTCGGCGACTCGATGGCGAACCCGTACCTTTGTTTCGCCGGCATGATGATGGCCGGCCTGGACGGCATCCAGAACAAGATCCACCCGGGCGATGCCATGGACAAGGATCTGTACGACCTGCCGCCCGAGGAGGAGAAGGAGCTGAAGCTCGTTGCCTTCTCGCTCGAAGAGGCGCTCAGCGCGCTCGATGACGACCGCGGCTTCCTGACGGCCGGCGGGGTCTTCTCGGATGACCTGATCGACGCATACATCGATCTGAAGATGGAAAACGTCACGCGCCTGCGCATGACCACCCATCCGGTCGAATTCGACATGTATTACAGCCTGTAAAGGTCAAAACTGTGAACCGGGCGGCATTTTTTTCCGCCCGGTCACTAGCCCGAATGTCGCCGTCGCTGCTATGCTAACTGTATGGAAACACGAACGATTCTCGTCCTGCTCGGTATGCTCGCCGTGCCATGCGCATTGGCGAACGAGGCCTATGTCTGGACCGACGAAGACGGCGTGGTCCATTACTCCGATCGTCCCCACCCCGGCGCCAAACGCGTCGAGCTGCAGGCGCCCAACACGAGCCGCTCGCCGGCCCGCCGAAGCAGCGCGGCCGAAGCCGCCACGGACGACGACGCGGCGGAACCGGCACCGCCGTTCCGCTACGAATCTCTCGAAGTCGCGAGCCCCGGCCCGGAAGAAACGCTGTGGAACATCGAAGGCACGCTGAACGTCACGCTGGCGTTGACCCCGGCGCTGCAGCAGGGACACCAGATCCGGGTGTATTTCGATGGCAATCCGAGAATCGTGAACAGCACGACGTTCCAGATCGACGAAGTCTGGCGGGGAGTTCACAACCTCCAGGCGGAGGTGCTGGACGAGACGGGCAACATGATGATTCGCAGCAGGACGAATCGCTTCTACGTTCAGCAGAACACCGTATTCTAGACGGCGGCGGCGCCGGTGACGGCGCGCTGAAGAGTCACTCCGGATTCGTTCTCGACAGCCTCGCGTCGGGCATCGTTCTGCTCGACGACAATCTTCTTATCGTCGACCTGAACCCGGCCGCTCAGAACGTGCTCGGCATCAGCGGCCGGCGCGCACGCGGCCAGTCGCTGCTGCGGCTCGTCGACGATGATCCCGAGATGCGTGAAATCCTCTCGCGTGTCGCCACGAGCGGCGATCACTACGCCAACGAAATGCGTCTCGCCCCGACAGAAGTTCATCCGGACGAGCGGGTCGTCGATTGCCACGTATCGCCCGTGCGCATCGGCGATGCGTCCCTGCTCGTCGAAATCAACGACGTGACGCGGCGTTCGCAGATCAGTCGCGAGAACGCGCTGCTGATCCAGCACGGCGCCGGACGGCAGATGGTTCGGCAACTCGCGCACGAGATCAAGAACCCGCTTGGCGGCATTCGCGGTGCTGCACAGCTGCTCGAACGCCAGCTCGGTGAGGCGGAGCTGCGCGAGTACACCGACGTCATCATTAGCGAAACCGACCGTCTCGCCGGCCTCGTCGATACTTTGTTGGGGCCGGGCGGCCCCCCCAACAAGCAGTACGTCAACGTTCACGAGCTGCTCGAATACGTGATCCGCATCATCGACGCCGAAGACCAGCGCCAGCTGACGATTCGACGTGACTACGACCCGGGGCTACCGGAGATCAGGCTCGACCGCGACCAGATGGTCCAGGCATTCCTGAATCTCGTGCGCAATGCCGCGACCGCACTCGACGGTCACGGCTCGATTACGCTGCGCAGTCGGGCCGTCACGAATTTCACGATCGGCGACGTGCGCCATCGTGTCATCGCGACGATCGAGATCGAGGACGACGGTCCCGGTATCCCCAACGAATTGCAGGATTCGGTGTTCTACCCGATGGTGACGAGCCGGCCGGACGGCACGGGTCTCGGTCTGCCGGCGGCGCAGGAACTGATCAGCCGCCACAACGGCCTCATCGAGTTCGAAAGCCGGCCGGGCAGGACCGTATTCTACGTTCGCATTCCGCTGGAGCAGGAGGCGTAAGTTGACCGATCGCGCTCTCAATGTCTGGATCGTCGATGACGACCAGTCCGTGCGCTGGGTGCTCGAGAAGGCCCTCAAGCACGCGGACATGGCGACGCGCAGTTTCGAGCGGGCGGAACACCTGCTCGACGCGCTGGGCGACGACAAGCCCGACGTCCTGATCACCGACGTACGCATGCCGGGCATGAGCGGAATCGCCTTGCTCGAGCGGTTGCAGGATACCTCGCCCGAGCTGCCGATCATCGTCATTACGGCACACTCGGATCTCGAGAGCGCGGTTGCCGCGTACAAGGGCGGCGCGTTCGAATACCTGCCCAAACCTTTCGACATCGACGAGGCGGTCGAACTCGTCCACAAAGCCGCGCGCAAGACCGGCGGCGCCGAACCGGCGGCCAAACCGGACGTCATTGCCTCGATGATCGGCCAGGCGCCGGCGATGCAGGAGGTGTTCCGGTCCATCGGCCGCCTGTCCGGTTCGAGTATGACCGTGTTGATCACTGGCGAGTCCGGCACCGGCAAGGAGCTCGTCGCGCGAGCGCTGCACGATCACAGTCCTCGCGCCGATAAACCGTTCGTTGCCCTCAACACCTCCGCGATTGCCTCCGAGTTGCTCGAGTCCGAGCTGTTCGGTCATGAGAAGGGCGCGTTCACGGGCGCCGACTCCCGTCGCATCGGCCGCTTCGAACAGGCCGACGGCGGCACGCTGTTCCTCGACGAGATCGGCGACATGTCGCCCGGTTTGCAGACGCGCCTGCTGCGCGTCCTTGCCGAAAGCGAGTTCTACCGTGTCGGCGGCCAGACCCCGATCCGGGTCGACGTGCGCGTCATCGCGGCGACGAACCAGGACCTCGCCCGCGCCGTCAAGGAAGCGCGATTCCGCGAGGATCTCTATCACCGCCTCAACGTGATCCGCATCAATACGCCGCCGTTGCGCCAGCGTCGTGAGGACATCCCGTTGTTGCTGAACCACTACCTCGCCGAGGCGGGGGATGAACTCGGTGCCGCACCGAAGAGCATCGACGCCGGGGCCATGGAAGCGCTCGAGGGTTTCGACTGGCCCGGCAACGTGCGCCAGCTCGTCAACGCGGCACGGCGACTGACCGTGACTGCGCCGGGCAGTGTGATCACCGCCCAGGACATACCTGGCGATCTCGGCGGCGCGGAGTCGTCGCAACAGGGCGCGAAGGAATGGACGCGTGTCCTTGCGGCCTGGGCGGATCGCCAGCTGCGCAAGGACGAAACACCGTTGCTCGACACGGCGATACCGGCCTTCGAGAAGACGCTGATCGAGATCGCGATGGCGCGCACGAACGGCCACCGGCAGGAGGCCGCCAGGCTGCTCGGCTGGGGCCGCAATACACTCGCGCGCAAGATGAAGGCGCTGCACATCGATTGAGTATTTGCCTCAGGGCCTTCCGGCTGGGTCCCGTTCCTCGCGCTCCGGCAACTTGAAACGCACCGTGATGGCGCGGGCGCCGTCGGGCCCGCCGCGCGGACGGTGTACGGTCTCCGGCGGAACGACGGCCATGTCGCCGGCTCGAAGCGTTCGCTCGGGCACGCCGTCCTCGACGTGGATAGCGGAGCCCTCGATGACGTATACGAGTTCTTCGGCGGCGTGGCTGTGGCCGGGAACCTCGGCATCCGGCGCAATGCGAACGTCCGAAACGATGATCTCGACGCCTTCGGCAAACGATGCCGGTGTGCGGATGACCTCGACCGGGCCGTAACGCTGTGGGGTCCCGGGCTCGTCGGCGCAGGCGACGAGGAAAACGGCGACAAGACCCGTAAGAATGATTCGCATGCGATGGCCTCCTGAGAGCTCAGGTCTGCAGCGTGCCGGTCAGCTCCGTCACGTTGCGCATCCCGTGCCGTTCGAGGTACGACGTGATGCCCTGGTTGATCTTCCCGCACACGAGCGGGTCGTAAAAAAGCGCGGTGCCGACGCCGACCGCCTTCGCTCCCGCGATCAGGAATTCGATCGCGTCGTCAGGCGTCGTGATGCCGCCCTGGCCGATGATCGGCACATCGTGCGGCTTCGCGACCTCGTACACCTGGTTGACTTTTAGCAAGGCGATCGGCTTGATCGCAGGGCCCGACAGGCCTCCGCGCACATTGCCAATGATCGGACGGCGGGTAGCCGTGTCGATGGCCATGCCCATCACGGTGTTGATCACGGCGAATCCGTCGGTGCCGGACTCGATGCAACGCCGTGCATTCTCCTGGATATCGGTCTGGTTGGGCGACAGCTTGGTAATCAGCGGCTTGCTCGTGTGCTTGCGACAGGCGGCGACGACCTGTGCCGACATGTCCGGGTCGTTACCGAACTGAACACCGCCCTCCTTGACGTTCGGGCAGGAAATGTTGATCTCGATAGCATCGATGTCCGAATCATCGAAGCGTTGCGTTACGCGCTCGTATTCGTCGATCGTCGAGCCGGAGACGTTCGCGATGAAGCGGGTCTCCGTGAAATCGAGTCCGGGAAGAATGTCGTCCACCACCGTATCGACGCCCGGGTTCTGCAGCCCGATCGCGTTGAGCATGCCGTCGGGCGTCTCGCAGATGCGGTGCGGCGGGTTGCCGAGGCGGGCGTCGCCCGTCGTCCCCTTGAGGCAAACGGCGCCGACGTCGGCATTCGAGAAACCCTCGACCCGCGTGTATTCCTCACCGAAGCCGACGCAACCCGACAACAGGACGATCGGTGTGTTCAGCTTGAGCCCGCAGAGCTCGGTCTGTAGTGGATTGTCCGCCATCGCGGCGGCATTCTACCGGAATGTTCTCCGTCATTCTGTACGAGCCCGAGATACCGCCGAACACTGGCAACGTCATGCGCCTGTGCGCGAACACGGGGACGGACCTGCACCTGATCGAACCGCTCGGTTTCGAACTCGACGAGCCGAGACTGAAACGCGCGGGTCTCGACTATCGGGAGTTTGCGCGCGTGCGGACGCACGCATCGCTGGAGGCGTGCCTGGCCGCGCTCGGACACCCGCGGCTGTTTGCCCTGTCGACACGCAACTCGACGCGGTACGACAACGTGAGCTACCGCGCCGGCGATGCGCTGTTGTTCGGGCCCGAAACGCGCGGACTTCCGCAGGCCGTTCTCGACGGCTTGCCGGACGGGCAGCGCCTGCGTCTGCCCAT
>JANQGP010000238.1 GCA_028277265.1 Woeseiaceae bacterium
GCCACCGTGGTTCGTGCCGAGTACTCGCATGCCCCCAACCAGCACGACCATCTCAGGTGCCGTCAGCCCCATGAGTTGCGTACGATCGAGCAGGAGTTCCTCCGGCTTCACCACGTAGTCCTTCTGCTGCCAGTTACGATAGCCGTCGTGGACGGGCTCGAGCGGCTCGAACGACTCGATATCGGTCGTCTCCTGCGTCGCATCGCCACGGCCAGGCACGAACGGAACGCTGACATCGAACCCGGCCGCACTGGCCGCCTGCTCGACGCCGACGTTGCCTGCGAGGACGATGACATCGGCCACGCTGGCGCCGGACTCTGCCGCGATGCCTTCCAGTACCTCGAGAACTCTGGCAAGTCGCTCGGGTTCGTTGCCCTCCCAGTCTTTCTGCGGCGCAAGCCGGATGCGCGCGCCGTTGACGCCGCCCCGCATGTCCGAGCCGCGGAACGTACGTGCACTGTCCCAGGCCGTGGCCACCATGTCACTGACGGAAAGGCCGCTGGCTGCGATCTCCGCCTTGACGGCTTCGACGTCATAGTCCGTGCTGCCCTCGGGCACCGGGTCCTGCCAGATGAGGTCTTCAGCCGGTACTTCGGGGCCGATGTAACGTGCTTTCGGGCCCATGTCGCGGTGCGTCAACTTGAACCACGCGCGAGCAAATACCTCGGAGAAATACTCCGGATCCCGGTGGAAGCGTTCAGAGATCTTGCGGTATTCCGGGTCCATCTTCATGGCCATGTCCGCGTCGGTCATGATCGGGTTGTGGCGTACCGACGGATTCTCGACGTCGACCGGCTTGTCCTCTTCGCTGATGTCAACCGGCTCCCATTGCCAGGCGCCGGCCGGGCTCTGGCGCAATTCCCATTCGTGATTGAGCAACATGTCGAAATAGCCGTCGTCCCACTGCGTAGGTTGCGATGTCCAGGCGCCTTCGATTCCACTCGTTACCGTGTCATTGCCGATGCCGCGGCGGGTCTTGTTGTTCCACCCCAGCCCCTGTTCTTCGACATCGGCGGCTTCCGGCTCAGGGCCCAGCAGAGCGGCATCGCCGTTGCCATGAGCCTTGCCGACCGTATGTCCGCCCGCGGTCAATGCAACAGTCTCCTCGTCGTTCATGGCCATGCGCGCAAACGTCACGCGCACGTCGTGCGCCGTCTTCAGGGGATCTGGCTTGCCGTCCACGCCTTCCGGGTTGACGTAGATCAACCCCATCATCACCGCAGCGAGCGGGTTGTCGAGATCGCGTTCTCCCGAATAGCGACTGTTCGGGTTGTCGGTCGGAGCCAGCCACTCCTTTTCCGAGCCCCAGTAGGTGTCTTTCTCCGGGTGCCAGATGTCTTCGCGGCCGAAACCGAAACCAAAGGTCTTGAGCCCCATCGACTCGTAGGCGACGTTGCCCGCCAGAATGATCAGGTCCGCCCAGCTGAGCTTATTGCCGTACTTCTTCTTGATCGGCCAGAGCAAACGACGCGCTTTGTCGAGATTGGCGTTGTCCGGCCACGAGTTGAGCGGAGCGAATCGCTGGTTACCGGTACCACCTCCGCCGCGCCCGTCGGCGACCCGGTAGCTGCCGGCCGCATGCCATGCCATGCGGATCATCAGGCCACCGTAGTGCCCCCAGTCGGCCGGCCACCAGTCCTGGCTGTCGGTCATCAATGCCGTCAGGTCTTTTTTCAGCGCGTCGAAATCGAGCGACTTGACCTCTTTGCGGTAATCGAAGTCTTCGCCCATCGGGTTGGTCTTGCTGTCGTGCTGATGAAGGATGTCGAGGTTCAGCACCTCGGGCCACCAGTCCGTCGTTGATTGGCCGGAGGCCGTCTGCCCACCGTGCATTACGGGGCATCCGCCAGTTCGGTTTTCGCCGGATTTGCTCATGTCTATCTCCGCGAGTCAGAAGGTCACAGAGGCAGGTTCATTGAATCTCCCGCCTTTCGCATGAGCATCAATCTAATGGAGAATTAATTTCCTATCCAATGGATTATTTATATTTTTTCATTCGATTTTTTCGATCATTTAACTCGGTAGATGGGAGCGAATCAACTCTGCAGTTTCGGTTAGTTGCTTTGCGGAAACCCGAACTCGCTCACGACGTTGCGTATCACCGCGTGGATCGTGTGATGTGCCCCTTTGGCGACCCGCGCCGTCGAATGTTGCCAGTTGAGGCGGGCCTATACCCCAGTCACTCCCCTTTTGTCGTGGCACAACATGGAAATGGAAGTGCGGTGTTTCCTGGCCACTGAAGATGCCATTGTTTTGAAATGTAAGTATTCCAAGGGGTCGATAGGTCAGTACCAGCGCTTCTGCGGCTCTCTTGGCCGAGCCCATAATCGCCCCGCACTCCTGGTCTGAAAGATCGAGCAGCGTCGCCACATGCCGACGTGTAATGACGCAACACTGGCCGACTTCAAACTGCCACGGATTGAGCACGGTCAGTGTATGCTCGCATTCATCGATGACCGCCCACTTGTCTTCGCGACCTGCTATCCCCTCGCATAGGTCACACGGATCCTTTTTGGGTAATTCGATCAATTGCCTTCTCCGGGTCGTTAACAGTCTGTCAGGGTTTGGGGTTGGGGCGACGCAATTCAGTTTCGAGCGCAAAGTCCGACTTACCGTAGTCCGTGAACTCGGAGTGCAACGTCTTTGAGATAACCGATGCTTGTGGTTTCAGCCAGCTCGTTTACGACTATCAGGTCCAGATGTGCGACTCTGAGCTGGCGGTAAATCTCTATTGAAGACAACGTGGCGCGGAAACAGCTTTCTACATCGTAACTGGCGAGAGCTTTCTGAAGCTCCGATGAAAATTCTGGAATGTATCTCTCGATCTTTCGCACGCCAAACGGCGGAAAACCCTCGGCATGTAACGCCAATGGCCCAAGAACCATCTCCCGAATGAAGCTGAGAAAATTGACCAGATCATGCAGCTCGGACCGACCGAGCCTGAGTGCAGCATAGTGTATCCATGTCCAGAAGCGGTCTTCGATCCACTGGGGCTCGGGAGTGACAGGAGTTGGCTCGGACCTCGCAAACGAATCTGTCAGTGATCTATCCCGCTCCCATACAATCACGGAATCGTAGGGGCGATGTCTCAGTTCCTCAGCTACTGAAAACTTGAAGTCCACGTGCACAAGTCGATCCAGCTGATAGAGGCAAATCAGCAAACTCGGTTCGCCGACGTGCTCACCTGTGAACGAAGACACCAATCCTCCTATCGACTTTGCGAACACTCCCATTTCCGGAGCAACAGGCAGCCTGCCCGGTTGACAGACAATGAGCAGGTCGAGATCAGAAAACTCATCTACTTCGTCACTAACCCATGAGCCGGATATCGCCAGGCCGACGAAACGCTCATCGCTATTGACCTTCGTCCTTACTTTCTCGATGAAATCTTCGAATAGGCTTTTCATCGGTTCAGACTATTCGCTTCCGGTTCGAACGTCGAGTACCGAATGGCCACGGAGCCCGACGCATGGCATGCTTGCCGAAAGTCACCCAGGGAATCGACTATGCGCACTGTCATCATCACGGCCATTCTCTTTCTGGCGGGAAGCGCGTTGGCCGACGAAAACCCGCGCGCTCGTGATCTCGGCATCCCGTTCCACGGCGAGCCCGGCCCACACAATGCGATCACCGATGTAGCCGGCGTCACGGTCGGGTATACCACCCTCATACGCGGCGACGGCAAACTCGTCATCGGAGAGGGCCCGGTCCGCACCGGCGTCACGGCCATACACCCCCGCGGTCGCGACAGCACTGCCGGCGTGTACGCCGCGCGTTTCCGCTTGAACGGTGATGGTGAAGTCACAGGCGCGCACTGGCTCGACGAGTTCGGAACGCTGTATGGACCGATACTGATTACCAACACCGTTAGCGTCAGCGATGTGCACGCCGCGTCGGTCGACTGGATGCGAAGACGTAATCCTGACGATATGTTTCACCTGCCGGTCGTTGCCGAGACATGGGACGGCATGATTAACGACCACTACGGCCGCCACATCAAACGCGAGCACGTCTACGCGGCGCTGGACAACGCGACATCCGGCCCGATCGCCGAAGGTAACGTCGGCGGCGGAACGGGTATGAGCTCCTTCGGCGTAAAAGCGGGAACCGGCACAGCGTCGCGACGGGTCGGGCCGTATACCGTAGGCGTTCTGGTACAGGCCAACCACGGGATGCCGTGGCGACTGACGATCGCCGGCGTACCGGTCGGTCAGATTCTGTTTCCGGACACGACCGACCATTTCGCAACGCACCGATCGGACGGCAGCTCAATTTTCGTCGTCGTCGCCACCGATGCGCCGCTCCTCCCGATGCAACTGGAACGTCTGGCGAAGCGGCCGGCAATGGCCATTGGGCGCGTTGGCGGCGTGGCGGAGCGCGGCTCCGGCGAAATGTTCGTCGCTTTTTCGACAGCCAATGTGATAGAACCGCGCGACGGTGAACTCATAACGATCGAAGTGTTTTCCGACGATGCAAGGTACACGCTCGACTACATCTACGAAGCGGTGATCGACGCAACGGAAGAGGCGATCATCAACGCCATTATCGCCGCTGAGACCATGACCGGCATCAACGGCGAGCGCATCGAACGGCTTGATCACTCAACGGTGCAGGACATCCTCAGACAGCACAATCGACTCCACGAGACGGAGTAAGTTGGGGTGCCCATACGCCTGGTGGCGGCCGCCATAGGCATGGCTAAGGCACTGCACGATCGGCATGATCGGGCACTGCTTCCTCGGGAAAGTAGTAGATCCGTCGGATCAGCGAGCCCGAGAACTCGTACACGGCCATCGACTGTTGCGATCTCGGTCCATTGGGACCCACCCAGCTGGCCACCTCCACCACACTTACTCTCTCGCTGCTGGACATTTCGCCGCGGATTTCCGACCGGCAGGTCGGGCAAGACGCGAAATACTCGCGCATAGCGGCGGCCAGAGCCGCTCTACCCTCGAGCTCGATCGATACCGCGCCGTTCCGAACAGATAGCCACTGGATATCGTCGGCGACCATGGTGGACATCTCCGCCGCATCGTGTGCATTGAATGCATCCAGGAACTCGTGCACAACCCCAAGCTTATCGCCTGTATCCGACGCTTGCGGAAACACGGCAGAAGGTCCAAGGACCAGGCTTACCAGCAACACTACCCGGATTATTTTCATTTCTACTCCTGGACTCGAAGCCCTTCGGATTTTGCGAAGACAGAAGACCACGTCAGCGTCGGTATCGAGTTGTCATCTGATGCTCCGATCCCGATATACGAAGTTGAAGAAGCCCCGAAGCAAGTGTTGCAGTAGCTGAATGCCGAACCCGCCTATTTAAATCGCCTCTCTTGTGCAAGCGGTCCAGCAACAGATCTGTATCGCGTTGAAGTGCTGTGACATCATTTTCACTCGCGCAAGCACTGATTGCGAAGAACACGAGGAAGACCGAGGTTAGCGCCAATCTCAATGCGGATCTCCCCTCAAACGGCGTGATGTCTGGTATGGGTCGACAGCGGAGATTGTAACGCAATCCCTGCAGGGTATTATCCTCGACGATTGAGATCGAGAAAATACACGAGCTCAGGATCATCCGGGTCGAGGTTTTCAATCACTCCGCTGGGGATGTAGCCGAGGGTTGCGAGCAGCGCCCGCATCGCCGAATTCGATTCATTGGTCGATGTAAACAGCTTCGGTACTTTGCACTCGTTTGCCAGAGCTCGCATCAGGTTTCGCCCAACTCCGCGTCGCCTTACCGATCTGGCAACGTACACCATCGAAATGAACCCGTTGCCGAAAAAGGAATACTCGAGTACGCCATATGCGATGACGGC
>JANQGP010000310.1 GCA_028277265.1 Woeseiaceae bacterium
ATTGGTCGCCCGCAGCCCGGTCATCGCCATGCCTGCCGTCACGGACGCGGCGGCATGCTCGCCTTCGGGCTCGATGAAGATCAGCGGCCGTCCGGAGACATTGATATGACCGGCGGCAGCCGCCTCCGCCCAGAATTCGCCCATCTGTGTGGAAGGCGTGATCGGATAGGCGCCTGCGCCGTCGGAAGACTCCCGCTCGCACATGATCGCAGCAGAGTTGCCGTCCATCGCGGCTCGCGTACCGGGATACTTGGGTGTCGGTTGTTTCTGTTTCATGCGGGGTCCCTGTGGATTAGGTCGCAGTTGCCTGTCGGGCACTCTGGCGAAGAACTCGCTTCGCCGCGCGGCCGGTGACAGGTCCATGGGTCGGGTCAAACCAGACGATCGCGCCGGTCGGGCAGCGATCTATCGAATGCTTTGCGTCGTGATTGCGGGTGTAGTCGACGACCGGAAGGTTGTCGACCATCGTGATCAGACCGTCGGGTGCGTCCGCCGCGCATCGGCCGCAAGCGTCACAGCCGACGTCACAGTCGTCGAGCACCGCTTCGCCGCGCTCCAGGTTCTTGCAGGCGACCCAGAGCCGGTGGCTGACCGGATGCAGCGAGAAGAGGTCTTTCGGGCAGGCGTCGACGCAGTCGCCACAGGCCGTGCAGCGGTCCTCGATGACGACGGGCAATTCGTGTTCGTTCATGACGATCGCATCGAAATCGCATACCGTCTCGCAGTCACCGATTCCGAGGCACCCCCAGAAACAGGCTTTGCCGCCGCCGGCGATCAGCGCCGCACCCCGACACGTATCGATACCTTCGTAGTGGGCGCGATTGCGCGCGACGTTGATGCCGCCGGCACAGGCCAGTCGCGCGACGACCTTCTCTTCCGCGCCGGCATCCACGCCCAGGAAGCTGGCGAGCAACTCACGTTCTTCCTCGGTCATCACGGTGCATTTGCCGGGTAACGCCGAGCCGTCGACGATGGCCTCGGCGAGGCCCGCGCAGCCCGGGTATCCGCAGGCGCCGCAGTTCGTGCCGGGCAGCATCTGGTTGGTAGCCTCGATGCGTGGATCCTCGTCAACGTGCAACACCTTGTGCGCCACCACCAGCAGGGTGGCAAACACAAAGCTCAGCGCCGCCAGCGTTACTACGCCTGTCAACATGTGAGAATCCCGAACCCGTTATTTGTGCTGAATTTTATCGGTGGCAGGTTCAGCCCACATCGTGGAATCCGCGTACAGATTTGCGCCGCCTACGACGAAGCGTAACAGCCGTAACTAATACGCCGAAGTCTGAAACCCTGGGGCTCTGATACGCATCTAATGATCGTGTAACCTGTACGCCCCGCGATCGGGTGTGGAGCCTCAATGTCCCTTGTTTCCGAACTTCGGCGCCGAAACGTGTTTCGCGTTGCCGCAGCCTACCTGGTCGTAGGCTGGCTGCTGACCGAGGTTCTGACGACGATCCTGCCCGAACTCGGTGCGCCCGCCTGGACCGCGCGAGCCGTCATCCTGATCTTTGCGTTCGGTTTCATACCGGCCGTGGTCCTCGCATGGTTCTACGAGGTGACGCCCGGCGGCATCAAGCGCGAAGAAGACGTCGATCGCGACGATCCGGGCCAGCGCCTCGCGACACGTCGCGTCGACCAGGTGACGATCGCGACGGCGATCGTCCTGATCATCGTCGTCGGCCTGTTCAGCGCACGTTACACCGCCGACGATGCAGAGTCCGGCGCGGACGCCGTGAACACCATGTCGATCGCCGTGCTGCCGTTCGTCAACATGTCCGACGACAGGGACAACGAGTATTTTTCGGATGGCCTGACCGAAACCTTGTTGCACATGCTCGCACAGATACCCGACCTCAAGGTCGCTGCGCGCACTTCGAGCTTCGCGTTCAAGGGCCAGAACAAGCCCGTCAAGGAGATAGCCGCGTCTCTCGAAGTAGCACACGTGCTCGAGGGCAGCGTTCAAAGAGCCGGCGACCAGGTCCGCATAACGGCGCAGCTGATTCGAGCAAGCGACGGATTCCACATCTGGTCCGAGGTCTATGAGCGAACGCTCGACGACATCTTCAAGATCCAGGACGAGATAGCCGGCGAAGTCGGCAAGGCACTGTCCCGGTCTCTGCTTGGCGTCGACGACACCTTGCCTCTCGTCGCAGGCGTGACAACGACGGACCCGGATGCCTACGACTTGTACCTGCAGGCGCGCAAGGAACGCGCGACGTACTCCTACGGCGGCTTGCAGGCGGCTGAAGACCTGCTCAAAGGCGCATTGCTGATCGACCCCGAGTTCACCGACGCCAAATCGGAACTGGCCAACAGCTACATCCATCAGCTCGAAACCGGCCTCATGGATCAGAGTACCGCCTTCGCCGAGATCATCGCCATTACCGACCAGGTGCTCGCCGTGCGCCCGGACGACGCCGTCGCCAGGGCTACGTCGATATACGCGAAGGCGCTCGAGCTTGCGGCACAGGGCGATCAGCAGGCCATCCCCGACCTCGCCGCTGAGCTCGAGGCGATCATCCGACGGTCGCCGGCTACGCACGAACCGCGAGTCCTGCTGGTTCGGGCGTATACATTGCTGCAGCGTGACGCGGAAAGTGTCCCGGTGCTCGAAGCCGCGCTCGCCATGGACAAGTTCAACCCGGCCCTCCTCTACGAACTCGGGACGGCCCACCTGCGCCTCGAGAACTGGGAGGAAGCCCGCACTGCGCTCGAAAGATCGCTGGAGATCGAGCCGAAGCAACCCAATGCCTATACCTACCTCGGCCTCATCGCGCTGCAATCAGGCGACGGCATAACCTTCGTCAGGCAGCTGATGAATGCCATCGCGGTCGACCCGAGGGATCACGAACTGCCGGGCATCCTGGCCGATTTCCTCTACCATCTCGGGCTGGTCGAGATCGGCGATGACTTCCGTCAACGCGTCGTGGCATTGGGCCCGACCAGCACCATTGCCTATCAACTCGAGTTATTCCGGGCCAATGCCGTGGGCGATGAAGCGGCAGGCACCGAG
>JANQGP010000323.1 GCA_028277265.1 Woeseiaceae bacterium
CTCGGCCAGCTCATCGCCCTGTACGAACACAAGGTGTTCGTCGAGGGCGTCGTCTGGGGAATCGACTCGTTCGATCAGTGGGGCGTCGAGCTGGGCAAGGTCCTGGCCAAAAAGGCTCTGTAGTCGTCGGTCTGCCGACGATGCTTGCTGACGCCAGGCAGAACCTTCACAATCCGCGGATGTTCTCCCGGGCCCAGGTAAGGATTAGCCTCCTGTTGATCGCGTTTGCGGCGCCATCGGCCCATGCGGGGCCGTACATTCCGGCCGGCGATCTCGGTCTGCGCCACGATCTTGTCGTGCTTGCCGACGAGGGTGTCATCAAGGGACCGGTGTCCACATGGCCACTGGCGTGGGGCCCGATCATCGCCGATATCGGCGCGGCCGATACGATTGACCTGTCGGCTGCGGCGCTGGCCGCGCTCGATCGGGTGAGGCAGCGGGCAAACTGGGAAACTCGAAGCGAAGAACTCACGATCAACGCCAAGGTCGGCGCGTCCGACAATCGGCCGCGAATTCGTTCGTTTCGAAATACGCCGCGCGGTCGTGGCGAAGTGAGCATCGGATTCGGGTGGTTGGGCGATCGCTTGAGCATCGAACTCAACGGTCAGGCGGTCGATGCAGAAGGCGACGACGAGTATCGACTCGATGACACGCTGCTTGGTGTCGTTTTTGGCAACTGGTCGATCGGTGCCAGCACGCAGCAGCGTTGGTGGGGCCCGGCGTGGGATGGCAGCCTCGTGCTCTCGAACAACGCTCGCCCGATTCCATCGGTTGTCGTCGATCGAGTATTCACGGACGCATTCGAGTCTCGCTGGCTCAACTGGCTGGGTCCCTGGGATCTCAATGTCATGTTCGGCGAACTCGAAAGCAGCCGTCACGTGCCCAATGCGCGTTTCTTCGGCATGCGATTCAATTTTCGGCCGCTCGATTCGCTGGAGGTAGGGCTGTCGAGGACGGCCCAGTGGTGTGGCGACGGCAGGCCTTGCGATACGGATACGTTCTTCGATCTGCTCGCCGGCCGCGACAACGTCGGCGACGCGGGTATCGACACCGACAACGAGCCCGGCAACCAGCTGGCAGGCGTTGATTTCCGATGGTCGACACGAGTCTTTGACCAGTCTGTCGCGTTCTATGGCCAGTTCATGGGTGAGGATGAGGCCGGCGGTTTCCCGAGCCGCTGGATGGGACAGGTCGGCGGTGAATGGTCCGGGTATCTGCGCGACCGATGGTCGACGAGGCTGTATGCCGAGTTCTCCGGGACCTCGTGCCAATTCTACGAGTCGAGTGAACGTTTCAATTGCGCCTACAACCACGGCATCTATCGAACCGGCTACCGCTATCGGGGACGCAGCATCGGACACCCGGCCGACAACGACGCCCGTATCGTCAGTCTGGGCGGTGTCATGCTCGACGCCGATGACACGCGCTGGCGGTTCCTAGCCCGCTTCGGCAAATTGAATCGCGGTGGTGCCCCGGACAATCGGAATACGCTGACAAGCACTCCGCAGGATATCGCGAGTATCGACGTCTCGCACAGCCGCGTTGTGCCGTTCGGATTGATCGATGTTGGCGTCGGCTATGAGACGGTGGACGATGAGCTGTCGGGATCTTCGAACAACGAAGCGCGTTTCTACGTGCAGTGGCGGAGCTCCTATTGAGAATCTCGAGCGTCGTTCTTCTCCTACTGATCGCGTGCAGTGCGAATGCGAGTCCACTTGCCGACCCCGGCGATGTGCAGCTCAGGCACGACCTGGAACTCCTGAACGATGCGGGGGTCATCGACGTGCCGCTTACGGCCTGGCCGGTCGCCTTGTCCGATGTCCGTGCCGATCTGGGTGTGCTGCCGTCGTCGTCCGTGGCACTGGCGCAGGCGTATCGGCGCGTATCCGCTCGTC
>JANQGP010000331.1 GCA_028277265.1 Woeseiaceae bacterium
CCGGGCCTCGGGAAACAGCTCGCGTCTGTCGAATCACCGCTGCTCACGGCGTTGTCGGGACAGATCGGCGAGCATCGCGAACAGCATCGCCTGCTCGACAAGGCGATCATCGAAAGCCCTCCGATGCTGATCCGCGACGGGGGCGTCATCGCCGAAGGCTACGACGACGAACTCGACGACCTGCGCGGCATCGCCGACAACGCCGACCAGTACCTCGTCGATCTCGAAACCCGCGAACGCGAGCGCCTCGGCGTGTCGACGCTCAAGCTGGGCTACAACCGCGTTCACGGCTACTACATCGAGATCTCGAAAGCGCAGGCGGACAAAGCGCCGGTCGAGTACGTTCGGCGACAGACGCTCAAGTCAGCCGAGCGTTACATCACCCCCGAACTCAAGGAATTCGAGGACAAGGTTCTCGGCGCGCGCGAACGCGCGCTGGCACGCGAGAAGTTCCTCTACGAGGACCTGCTCGACAGGCTGCACGAGGTGCTGGGCGACCTCCAGCTCTGCGCTGCCGGTCTCGCGGAGCTCGATGTGCTTGCCTGCTTCGCCGAACGCGCGAAAGCGCTGGGCCTGACGAAGCCCGAGATCAGCGACACGCCCTGCATCGAGATCGAGGGCGGCCGTCATCTCGTCGTCGAACAGGTCATTGACGCGCCGTTCATCGCCAACGACCTGTCGATGGACGAACGGCAGCGCCTGCTCGTGATCACTGGCCCGAACATGGGCGGCAAGTCCACTTACATGCGGCAGACGGCCTTGATCGTCATTCTCGCGCACGTCGGCAGCTTCGTGCCGGCCGACAGACTCGAGGTCGGGCCGGTCGATCGCATCTTCACGCGCATCGGCGCATCCGACGACCTCGCCGGCGGCCGCTCGACATTCATGGTCGAAATGACCGAGACCGCGACGATATTGAACAACGCCACCGAGCACAGCCTCGTACTCATGGACGAAATCGGCCGCGGCACGAGCACGTTCGACGGCCTGTCCCTCGCGTGGGCCGCCGCGCACCACATGGGCGAAAAGGTGAAGGCCTTCACGTTGTTCGCAACGCATTACTTCGAACTGACGGCCCTCGCGCAGGAGCTGCCGGCCTGTGGCAACGTGCATCTCGATGCGACCGAGCACGACGGGCAGCTCGTCTTTCTCCACTCGGTGCGCCCGGGCCCCGCAAACCAGAGCTACGGCCTGCAGGTCGCCTCACTTGCCGGCGTCCCGAAACGCGTCATCCGCAGGGCCCGCGCCTATCTCGAGCATCTCGAGGAGCAACGCGCGCGTGCCGAGGGTGCGCTGCAGCAGGGTTTCGACTTCTCGGCCCCGGCGCCGGTCGAGAACGATGCCCTGCGCGAGGCCGTTGCCGGGCTCGATCCCGATTCCCTGTCGCCGCGCGAAGCACTCGACGCGCTCTACGAACTGAAGAAACTCGATGATGACTAGATTCCTCGCCCTGACGCTCCTTCTCACCCTCTCTGCCTGCAGCCAGCCGCCGCCCGACATCGACGAACTTGCAAGGGAGTACCTGTTCCTCGAGCTGTCAATGGGCTTGCACGACAAGGCGCACGTGGACGCTTACTTCGGCCCCGATGAACTGAAGGCAAGAGCTGAAGAGAAGGCGCTCTCGCTCGATGACATCCTCGTCGCATCGCAGGACCTGTCCACGCGTCTGGGCCGCGTCGATACGGGTGACGACGAGATGCTGAGGATGCGCGTTGACGGACTTGTCGCTCGCCTGCGCGCGCTCGATGCGCGTATCGCAATCAACATGGAGGAATTCCTCGACTTCGACGATGAATCCGAAGCACTCTTCGGCTCGCGTGCGCCCGACTACGACGCCGCGCACTTCCAGTCCATCCTCGACGAGATTGACGAGTTGCTGCCGGGCGACGGGCCGCTGAGCAAACGCGTCGAAGCGTTCAATGACCGATTCACCATCCCGCTCGACAAACTGCCCGCCGTATTCGAAGCAGCGATGGCCGAGTGTCGCAAGCGCACGCTCGAGTACATCGCATTGCCGGAGGGCGAGTCATTCACTATCGAATACGTCAATGACGTGCCCTGGTCCGGCTACAACTGGTACCAGGGCAACGCGAAGAGCCTGATCCAGGTCAATACCGACTTCCCGATCTACATCAGCCGCGCTGTCGATCTCGGCTGCCACGAAGGCTACCCGGGACACCACACGTTCAACGCGCTGCTGGAAATAGACCTCGTCGATGGTGAGGGCTGGATCGAGTACACGCTGTACCCTCTGTTCAGCCCGCAATCCCTGATTGCCGAAGGTACGGCCAACTACGGCATCGATCTTGCGTTTCCGGGTGATGAGCGCATGGCGTTCGAGAAAGAAGTGCTTTTCCCGTTGGCGGGACTCGATGCGGAGGATGCCGATCTCTACTACGCCGTCGCCGAGCTGACGGCCAGGCTGGACTTCGCCGGCAACGAGGCGGCTCGCGATTATCTGAACGGTGAAATGACACGCGAGGAGGCCGCGCAATGGCTCCGGGACTACGCGATGTTGCGTGAGGACAGGTCAATGCAGCGCACCCGTTTCTTCGATGCGTATCGCAGCTACGTCATCAACTACAACCACGGCAAGGCGATCGTCGCCGTTTACGTGGAACGCGATGGCGCGGATATCGGCGAACGCTGGGCACGCTTCGAGAAGATGCTGTCGTCGCCGATGCAGCCAAGCGACCTGCTATAGCGATTCGCGAGGCGAACAATCCACCCGGGCCTCGCAACCGCCGGGTCGGATTTGACGCGCTAGTCGTCCGGTTGCGGATAAAACGCGACGAATCCCGACCATGACACGATGTCGTCGCCGCCTTCGGTGTCGCCGCGCGCTTCCCCGCAGTCACGCATCCAGTCTTCGAGTTTGTCGCGCAACTCGCGGATGTCGGCCGGCGTCCCCCGAACGGCCACGCGCATCGCCATCGGCATGTCCTCACGTTCCGTACCCGCGTCCAGTTCCCGCCCGAATACGCGAAGGAATTCGGACTCCACGTCACGGAACAGGCGTCGCAGCATGTCGGCCCCTTCGTCGGTGTTGCTCCGGCCGGTTGCGAATAGTTCGGGGTCCACGTCGAAACGTTCGGCGATCGTGCGGTAGTAGCGTTCAATCGTCCCGCGCTTCGGCTTTTCCTCAACGAGCACGAGCAACCCTGCCTCCACCAGCGCATCGACGTGCCGATACAGCCGCGGCGCCTTCTCGCCCATCTGATCGGCCACCTGCTTGGTCGTAATCGGGCGGCCCGCGAATCGCTCCAGCAGCTTCAGCTTGAACGGGTCCGTCAGCAGTTTCGCCTGCTCGAGGCGTTCTACGAGGTAGGTGCTCATCATCAGGTTGTCTTCGCAATCAATACCTTATCGACGATTTTGACTATTCACGAAAATGTGAATAGTCTTTATTCACGGAATTATAAATATTCAGACTGAAGGAAACAAATATGTCTGTCCTCGACCACCTGCTTGCCCTGCTCCTCATTGTCGTCGTGCCGGTCTCGGGTTACGTCAGCTACACGAGGCTGGTTCGGCGCGCGAGGGCCGGCTACACACCGGACGTCACGCGCCTGTACACCGGCACGATGATCTGGCAGTGGCTGCTCTTCATCGTCGCGCTGTTCGTCTGGGCATACGCGGATCGCAGCTGGGCCGCGCTCGGATTCGGCACCGAGATCGATACGAACACGCTGATCGGCGCGTTGCTTGCCGCCGCAGCGATCGTCTTCGTCGTCGTACAGATTCGCGGCCTGAGTCGTGCGATGTCGGCCGACGCCGCGACCTGCAGCGAGCAGCTCGGCGATGTTGCCCTGCTGATGCCGAAGACCGACCGGGAACTCGCTCACTTCTACGGGCTGTCGCTGACCGCCGGCGTGGTCGAGGAGACGCTGTGGCGCGGCTACATCATCTGGTACTTCGGTCAGTTCATGCCGATCTGGGCGGCGGCCGCGCTGAGCGC
>JANQGP010000360.1 GCA_028277265.1 Woeseiaceae bacterium
AGGCCGCGTCAACGGCCGGCCGGGCATGCAACGGCTCGAAATCTCTCTGGCAGGCCGCTACGAAAACTACAGCGACGTCGGCGACAGCTTCAATCCCAAAGCGGGAATTGTCTGGTCGCCGAGCCGATCGGTGATCGTTCGCGGAACGTACGGGACCTCGTTCAAGGCGCCCGCGTTGCTCGATCTGGATGTGTCGCGGCCATCCGCCAATTTTTTCGCTTACTTTCCGCAGGCGTTGGTGGACACGGGTATTGTGCCGTTTCCGATGATCGCTCGTATCGGCGGTAATGAAGACCTGCGGCCGGAGAAAGCGACCACCTGGACCGCGGGAGTTCAGTGGCGCCCGGAGCGTGTCGAAGAGTTGTCGCTGGACGTTACCTACTTCGACGTCGATTTCGAGGACCGCATAGCATTGCCAATAACCGACCTCGCTATCGCCGACGACCCGAGATTCATGTCGTTCGTCAATCGAACGCCGACGACCGAACAGATTGCGGCTCTGGTCAACGACCCGAGGTGGTTTAATCCCAGCGGTGCCTCAGAGGTGGACCTGCTGTCGGGCGCAGCAGCGGTTGCCATTGTCGACGGTCGATTTAGCAACGTCTCCCGTTCGGTCATTACCGGTGTCGAGTTGCAACTAGCTTACCGATTCGAGAGCAAGTTTGGGCTGTTCGACATCGGTTTGAACGGCAATTACCTGTTCGACTTTGAGCAAGCGCTTCTCGACACGGATGCGTTAGTCGAGGAGGTCGATACTTACGGCAGACCGGTTGATTTTCGGGCACGCGCCGGGCTGACCTGGTCTCGCAACGCCTGGTCGGTTTCGGGATTTGTCAACTACACGGACGGGTACACGGACAGTATCAGCGATCCGGCACGAAGCGTCGATTCGTGGAGCACCTTCGATCTGAACATTGTTTACGATATCGGCGACAGAGGAAACTTCTTCGCGGATACTCGCTTGTCGCTGTCGACGCAAAACCTGTTTGACAGCGACCCGCCGTTTGTCGATACACCGGCAGGGCTGGCCTACGACAGTTACAACGCCGATCCGCAGGGCCGGTTCCTGGCGTTCCAGATCATCAGGGAATGGTAGCTTCCTCAGGCTGCCACCCGCTTTCTCACGCCGGACCAGGCGCTCAACCACGCCTCGGCCCGGACGGCGTCCAGTAGCGAGCGCACGTTGCCGCCACGCAGCAGTTCGCGCTCGGACAGTTGCTTCTCCAGCTCGTACCGGTCGAGAATGCCTTCCCTCACCAGTGCGCCGTCCAGCAGGAATGCGCGCACGAATGCGGCGTTCCCGGCCAGCATCCGGCTGAAGTAATGGCTGGTGCTGCCCTTGGAGTAGCGCTGAATGATCCTTGCCGGCACATCGGCCGCAAAGGCTTCGCGGACCAGGCCGCGGGATTTGCCGCGGTGCGCCAATACATAGCTCGGAATCTGCAGGCAGCGTTCGATAATCGGTTGCGAGATGAGCGGGTGAATCAGCTCGGCGTAGCGGCACGGACGCAGATAATAGGTCTGGCAGCCCACGACGTTGAAGACTTGCTGCGTCTTGCTGCCCGGTAGCCGGCCTGCGTTCTCTACCCACGGATGCGAATAGGCGTTGCGCCGCACCGCGGCGCGTGCGTCGGTACTGAGGATAGAAGGCGCCCTCTCGTAGTCCGAGTAGGGATCGAAGGAACGTCCGAGCAGGCCGTGAGCAACGACGGTCGAGAACACCGACCAGACAGACTGCCTCGTCATGCGACTGGTGTCCGTGACGATGCGAAGAAGGTCGGGCCGCAGTCCGTGCCGCTGGGCGTACTCAGCGGCGATCAGCTTGCTGCTTCCCTGTTGAAACAGATGATCGCCCCCCTGGCCGGTAAATACCGCGCCCACCTGCCGCTCGGCTACCAGGCGCCGCCGCAGTCGTTCGGATGGCGGAACAAAACCCAGCACGGCGGGACTGGCAACCCTCGACCGATCCAGCTGACGCTCGAGGGAGGTTGCCGAAACACGGCTCGTAGCCTCGACAAGTTCGCACCCGGCACTGTGCGCAGCCGCTCGCGCGTACGCCCGCTCGTTCCGCTGCGGCGTCTCCGGGCAAAAATGAAAACAAAGGATATTTGTCCGGGTCCTGGCTTTACCGAGGCAGGCCGTAACGATAGATGAGTCGAGACCGCCCGACAGTTCCTGCAGAATGCTGGTGTAGCTCGAAGTCCAGGCATCGATGCAGCGTCGTATGACGGCACCAAGCGCCCTTCGCGCCTCGTCGGGATTTTCGATCGTGCCTGCCTCGGACACGTCGACGGGATTCCAATGGAACGAGCGGCTCATCGTACCGTCTTCAGCGATAGCGGCGCATTCGCCGGCGTACAGCTGTGTCACGTCCCTGACGCCCGTTGTCCGGGTGGTCAGTTCGCTGTACAGGAAGAACGCCGTCAGGTGATCCCAGTCGACTACAAACGGCGTCGACCCGAGCCGGACACAGTCCTCCATGTCGGAGAAGAAGACGTCGATCCCGATAAGCCTCATCATAAAGCAGGGCAGCCCACCGGTCGGGTCGCGAAGCACAAAACGTCGATCGCCCTGCGGTGCTTGCAGAAACGCGACATAGTGTCCCCAGTAACGCTCGATCACACGGCGCCCCTGCGACCCGACGATGCGCTCCGATTCCCTCTCATCGAACGTGGGGTCGGCCGGTATACGATGGTCCTCGGTGCCCCCGTCGAAGAGCTTGCCGAGGATCACCCCGGCGTCGCGTTTCAGGACGTAGGCATGACGGGCGCCGCCGGGTTGGGGTGCATGGAAGACACGAAATCCCGGCAGGTCGAGAACGCTTTGCCAATCGGGCGAGGACGACCGGAGACGACGCACCAGCCGTTGCGCCGCCGCCGTCCCGGCGGAATCCTTAACGTTCCAGCTCAATGCGACGAAGCGATACATTGTCCGATTCCTTAGTCTATACACTCATGATCGGCGTGTAGTCATTCACGTTGTCGACGATGTCGTTGACCACCGTGTCGCCCGACTGCACCCAGCAATGCGCTCCCCAGGGTTCCAGCCTGACCCCGTATACCCACTGCGGGAAGACGCCAAACCGCGCCAGGAAATGGATTAGCGCCAGCGAATCGAACAGGCAAAGGTAGGGTCGGGGATAGTACGGGCGCAGCGCCTGGAATATCGCAAACAGATCGACCATCTTCGCGCGGTCGGCCGGCGCGAAGGCGTCGCGCCTGGCCCGTTTTCTGCGCTCGACCACGCGCACGGTGTTTTCGATGGACTGCCATCGCAGACTCCAGGACGCAGCGGCTGCCGCCGCAAAGAACTTCCGGACGTGAGCCGGTCCGATCGCGGGCCGGCCGGCGTGAACCTGACCAGCGTCAGCACCCACCACCAGGCTCGTCGATGCGGTATCGACCTGCGGTGGTGCCGGGCGTTTGCCGCGTGCTTCGTCCTCGACCAACAAGCCCTGTTCCAGCAGCGTTCGAACGACGGCGGAACGCTCGTCGAGGCGGCGGCCGTTTATCAGGTCCTTGAATTCGTCGCTCTGCGTGCGCCCGAGGCACAGATACTCGTCACTGCGAAGATCGAGAAACACGTAATGGTCGTCCGCAAGGCAAAAGAAGGCATGCCTGGACAAATAGCAGGACGATTCCCGCACGGCTCTGAGCTCCAAAGCCGAGAATGCTACGCAGCCGGCCGGCTGCGTAGCATTCGATGACGATCAAGCCGGTGCGCCCGGCAGCCGACTGCCATCGTTCCTGCTTACAGGCAGTTGTAGCGGCTCGGGACAGTCCAGAACTCGATTCCTTCGTTACCGCAGCCCTTGGTCTCCTCCGAGACTTTTCCGAGTTTAATCATGACGTTCTCCTCTATGGTCGATGGGGGGGTGAAACACTCTGGCTTGCCAGATCAAGCAGCTCAGGCAACAACTCGGTCCGCGTGTCGTGATAGCTGTGAATGGCCTCCAGCAATTCCGTGCAGCGACCGCCCAGCAACAACTCGCACATCATCACGAGCTCGCTCTGGACGTTCTGCAAATGACGGCATTCGACCGTGCGGATGTAGTGAAGATGGTCGTTGGCACGACCGATCGAGTGAATGACGTGATCGTTGTCGCCGAGCGATGCGATGTGGCCGAAAATCTCGCCGGTATACACGGCCAGCGTTTCGGGGTTGGTGATCGCACGCCGATTGAGCTTGTAGAGGACTGTCGCAATCGGTTCGAACTCGGGCAGTTTGTTACGTACCCCGGGACCGATTTCTTCCAGTTCGTGTACGAGCAGCAGCTTGGTGAGTTCGTAATGTCCCAGCAAGTTGTCCGCCGACAGGCTCATCGCGAAATAGCCCTTGTGCGGCGCCTTGATGACCAGGTCTTCGGCCGCCAGCCGGTTGAGGGCTTCCCGGACCGGCGTCGTGCTGACGCCAAGCTCATCTGCGATCGGCTCGAGGTAAATTCGCTGGCCTTGAGGAAAGTCATAGGCGATGGCACGTGCCTTGATGGCGTGATAAATGTGGTTGCCGGCCGCTGTGCTTGCTGAGTCACTGCCCAATGGTCTTCCCTGTTACAAAGCTTGTACCCGCATCCGTGAGAACTGTTCGCGCGACCGGCACAGATAGTAATTTATGAGTCTAAGAGACCATATGAGCTAATGCGCCTACCCGATTATGTAGGTGTGGCCGGCGACAGGCAGCTCCGTGGGGCTATTTTTGTAGCGCGGCAAGCAGTTCGGGCAGCCGTGCCAGCCGCCGGGCGTGATAGGTCGGGATTGCCTTCGCGACTGCGTCGAATCGTTCCGCCAGTAATAATTCACAGAGGTTCATCAGCTCTGCGTGGACGCCATCCAACTCCCGGCATTCAACTTTCCGGATGCCGTTGAGACCGTCATTGACGCGTGCGACAGAATTCACGACGTGCGCATTGCGGGACAGCGTGGCGATACCCAAAAACAACTCGCCCGTGCATCTCGCGATGGTATCCGGGGCTGAGTCAGTGCGCTCGTCGAGCTCGTTGCCCGTGCCCGCGACGACGGGCGCCGCGGCGTCCAGAAGGTTCGTGTCCGGGCGTCGCACGCTAAGCGCGGCGTTGAGCAGAAGCTGATTCAGGCTGTACAAGCCTTTGAATCGGTCCTCCGACAGGCTCAGCGCGATAAACCCCTTTTGCGGCTCCCGTCGCACCAGCCCTTCCGCGACAAGCCGGTTGAGGGCCATTCGAATCGGCGTGGTACTGACGCCCAACTGGGTTGCCAGGGGGTTCAGGCGTATGGGTTCGCCGGGATTGAAATCGTAAGCGACAGCACGGGCCTTGATCGCGAGGTACACCCGGTCGCGGTCACCCGTCCCTGCCGTGCTGCTGTCTGGCATATGCTGTTCCTCGATGCGTGGAGATCGATCAGGCCCAACCCGGCCGTGTCACGGCGATTCGTAAATGATTGTCGTCTTCACCGGGGCCCATACGGTGCGAGCCAATAGAACTGGACGCACAGACTATTGACGTTGGAATAATCCTAGGGAATGGGCATCATGTGGGGTACTACCAAGACGGGTAGGAAGGATTCAGCCGTTATGCGACTATCCGATTTCATCGAGCAGTCCAGTCGGGCGGACTCAACGGAACCGATTCTCGCTCTGATGCAGCGCGCTGCCGGCGACCTGGGTTTCGACAAGTTCGCCTATTACGCGCTGACCCGGCACGATCACTACGACGCCGGCCTCAATCCGGCGCCGTTGGTTGCGCACAATTTTTCCCCTGCCTGGATCGATTACTATTTCGAACACGATTATCAAAGCAAAGATCCGGTTGTGCTCCTGGCGCCCGAGATAGAGGGGCCGTTTCTTTGGGATACCCTGAGTCAGTCATACAAGTTAGACCGTACGCAGATAGAGCTCATGCAGCAGGCCAGAGAGGCCGGACTCAAGGACGGTGTGGGCGTTCCGCTGCACGGCCCGCGAGGTGACGTATGCCTGGTGACGTTTGCGGCGGGCGAAGGCCACTCCGACCCCGTCGTCGAGTTACCAAAACTGGATGTGCTCGCCGCCCAGTTTCATTCAGCCTATAGCGCGATCGGCCGCTCTGAAAAGGATCATCGCGCCGCCGGCGTCCTTTCCGCACGGGAACGCGAGTGTCTTCAATGGATCGCGCGCGGCAAGTCGTCGTGGGACATCGGCGTGATCCTGAAAATCAGCGAAAACACCGTCAATTTTCACGTCAAGAATTCGCTCAACAAACTCGATGCGAACACCCGCACCCTGGCGGTGGTCAAGGCGATTCGGTACGGGCTTATCAGCCTGTAGATTCTTTGCAGGCTGGAGAGCGTCTGTCCACGAACCAGGCGGTCGGGGGTTCGAATCCTCTCTGGACGGCTTTGGGAAAAGAGCTGATGTGTCACGCTTCTTTAGCGTGGACGAATGACTAAATGGCTCTCAGTTCTCATGCATGTCTTTGTTGCGATGATCCAAACTCGCCATGACTTGGCATTAAAAAACTACATCTGCGACAACAGCTAGCGGTGCTGAAGGAGAGGGGTGCTCGCCCTCAGCTTTCACAGACCGACTATTCTTTCTGGACGCTCGTTTCGAGTGTCTTGCCACGATGGCGAGATGTATTGCATATCGTGCGGCCTGAGATGGTGATCCGATGGCATTGCGAAGAATTTTGTCGCCATTGGACAGCAAGACGCCGGAAACTGGGGAAGCCTCTAATACACCCGCAGATCCGTTCTCCGATCTTGCCAGAGAGTTGCGCAGAGTTGCTGAGGCACATCTGGTCGGCCTAGATCAAGGGGTCGTTTCTAACTCGATTTTTCGGTCTTTTCGTTCCGATAACTTCGTGCAACTCGTAGAAAACTTCGACGTGCCAATAGGGCACAAGCAACCGCTCAACATAACTGCCATCTATTGGGCGTTCAATGCGCGCCGAGAATGCACCTAAGCGCTGACCAACGTTCAGCCACTTGCGTAGAGTATCTGTCAGAACGTCGAGCAATAAATGGGGAGAAGTGCGCAAAAATAGCTAATGAAGAAGTTACCTTTTTGTTAAAGGTACGAAAGTCCCATACTTGACCGGCATGAGTTGGACCAGTAGATATCGTGTTCACCTGCTTCGTACACCTTTCGGGTGAGCTCAATGAACGATGTCCCTCGCACGTCCACATATCTGATAATCCTTTCGGTTATCACCTGCTTAACGCTGATTGCGACGCCATCATCGGCGGACGTCGAGGCGACAAAGCAGCGCTTCGAAAGCTGTGTCGCCACAGAGATCGAAAGCGAACGCGCCAAACCGAATCCAAGCGCCTCCAAAGTCCTCGGTGCCTGCGAAGCCGAATTCCAGACCCTCCTGCAATCGGTGCCGCCGGGAGTTGCCGGCGAATTGCGGCACAAAGCCAGGCATTACGTAGAGCAGCAGCTCAAGAGGTGATTTGGGCAGTTGCCGGCTGCCTGTCTCCTCGTTTATCCCAGACAAACCCAATTCGAGGTGGGTCCTATGAATTCCTGTTCAAGTCATGCGCTGAAGGCTGCTTATCGCACGTTTGTCCTGGGGCTGGTGTGTTTCGCCATGCCCGCTTTCGCGGACCATGGTGGGCCGTCGCATATGGGGCTAAATCTGACGGCTCCTGCTACCAGCACTGGTAGTCACACGGTCACCTGGGACAACCCGAATGGCCTTTTATTCGAATTGCAGGTGAGGTTTTATGGTGGGCCGTACTCCGTTGCTTACACGGGAACGGCGACGTCAAAGTCGTTTTCCTCTCTGCCGAACGGTACGTATTCTTACAGGATCTACCACCACTTCCAATTGTTTGGCGGCGAGTCCTTGCATTGGTACACGGAACCGGTTTCGACGGTGGTCAGTGCTCCTCAGCCACCGCCGGTTCCGAGCGCCATCACCGGTCCTGCGTCGAACACCACGGGAGCTTACAGCCTGAACTGGGGTTCCAGTTCAGGGGCGACGTATTACGAACTGCAACGTCAGCATGATGGTGGGTCCTGGGTCGTCATTCAAAGCACGTCAGCAATCAGTCGTAGTGAGTCCGCGATTCCCGACGGCGTCTTCAACTACCGAGTAAGAGCCTGCAACGGGACGTTGTGCAGCGGCTGGACCGCCAACAAGCAAGTAATTGTGGCGATTCCATCAACTTCGGACGCGATCACAACTACACCAACAGAAGTCACGAGCAATCTCGCCGCTGGAAGCACACCGTATGCACTGGATGTTGGCACCAACGGCGATGCAATTCTGTCGGTGCCACTGGATCTCGTTCCCGGCGTGGCAGGATTCGAGCCACGCCTCAGTCTGGTTTACGAAAGCGGTCGCGGCGTTAGCCGCTTGGAGCGCAGTTTGCCAGAGGACTCTCTAGGATATGGCTGGCGGCTGTCCGGTTTATCGCAGATTCGACGCTGTGTCGTTGATCAAGCGTCAGGTAACTCCATTAGTCTCACAAACAGTGACAGTCTCTGCCTGGATGGTATGCCGCTGGTGCTGGCCAGCGGGACGCACTTTTCTGTAGGTGCTGTGTATCGCACTAAGATCGAAAGTTACGTCAAGATCGAGATCAAGGGCGCAGCCGGTGCACTCTGGTTCGAGGTTACGTCGCCGGATGGGACGAAAGCCGAGTACGGCGTCACCGACGGCACTCGAGTGGACGTCAACGGTGGAACGGATTTTCAGTGGTCGATAGACAAAGAGACCAGCGTTGACGGAAATGTTATCGACTACACGTATCATTTTGACTCGACGCGAGGCATCAACTACATCCGCAACATCAATTACACAGGTGCCGACATAGACTTCGAGTACCGGTCACGCAGCGATGCGGCGGCCGTGGATATTGGCGGCGTAGTACAAACGCAGTCGGTGTTCTTGCATACCATTCGGGTTAGTTACAGCAATTTCATCACTCGAGAGTATCGGCTTCTGGATGACGTCGTCGACAGCCGTCGGCGCCTCGACATGATTCAGCAGTGCGGATACGACGTGATCGGTGCGTTCGAAAGCTGCCTCGCACCGCTGGACTTCGATTGGCATACGCCGAGTTCCACGATGGCCGGCGTACCCATTCTGCTTGATGGCATGATCGACGGACTGGGTGCCGTTCACCAGATCGAATATGGCACGATTACCGGCAGTTCTCACTCGTTTCTGTTTACCGAAAGGCCGTATGGCAACGGAGTGTTGCCGCCGAACACGCAACTCCTGTCGGGGAGCGGCGCGCTGCGTCATGTTGCTACCAAGATGAGACGCGATAACGGTCTCGGGGGCTTTCACGACACCACCTATGCTTATCAGAACAAGGGAATTGAGAGCACCAGGCACTGGGGGTTCCTAGGCTTCTACGCGCAACGTAGCAAGGACGAACAATCGGGTATCGTCACCTACGTGCAATACCGAATGGACTACCCGTATTTCGGCAGCGTTGCGCGACTCCGACAGTTCGACAACGTGTACGGATCCCATACGGAGATTTTGACGCGTTCGGAGAGCGATTTCGCTCAACAGACGATTTCCCATAGCGTCGGCAGCTCCGTTTTTCCATATACCAGCGCGCGGACCGACTTCATTTACGAAGGAGGTACCCAACTCGGTGCATCGAAAACGACCAATGCATTGACGTTCGCGGGCGGATTCGTCAGCCAGGTGGTCAACACGTCACAAACGGGTACCGGCGTGAGTACCGGCTCGGCGGGCAACACTTGGGGCGACGTTCCGACCTACACGATAAACGGTTTGTTAAATACGACAGAGTCCACCGTCGATTTCACTAATCGTACAACGTCCGGAAAGTGGTTGATCAATTTCCCCAATGGTGTGACAAGAGAGAGCTGGAAAGGGGCACCGAGCGGAAGTGGTATCGTTATGGACGCCACACTCAGCCCGGAATCACACTCGCTGCGGCCCTCGGCGGTTACACAGTACCCGAACGACGCCTATCTAACGCTCAACATTGCTATTGGATACAACTCGAGCGGCTTGGCAAGAAGCGTGACTTTGAGCGGTGATAATGTCAGCAGTCGAACGACAATCATCGAGAGTTTCATAAACGATCGTTTTCCCTGTCTGCTCAAGAATGCCAAGCAGCACCCCGTCGAATACACCTCATACGACATGCGGTTCGGCACTCTAGCGTCAAAAGGTATGCCGTCCGGCGAATTCACAACCTTTCAAAGAGACGCGTTTGGACGACTAAAGAGAGTATTCAATTCCGATAATGTTGAAACGAATACGACCTATACAAACTGTATCGCCGGCTGCGGTGTATCCGTGTATGGCGTTTCGCCCAGCTACTACGCACAGACCGATTCGGTTGTCACGCCTATCCGTAGAACCTATTTCGACTCGCTCGGCAGGGTAATACGTACCGAAGTTGAACCGTTTGCCGGTTCGAACTACAGCAAACAAGACATCAAGTATGACACGCTGGGTCGTATCGAGAAGTCGAGTCTGCCGTACTCAAGCGGTACGTCGAAAGACGTGATACTGACCTACGATATTCGTAATCGCGTGAAGAACGTATCACGGCCTGACGGCAGCAATACCGCCACAACGTACGCTGTCAGCGGCAGCCAGGTGATCGTGACAATTACCGACAATGTCAAGAAGGCGAACGGCACCAGCGCTGGTACTCAGGTCAAACGCAATGAGTACAACATTCTCGGTCAACTCACCAAGACCACGGATGGCTATGGTACCAGCACCAATCCGAGTACTACCTATACGTATGATGCCAACGGCAACGTACTGACCGCTGTCGTCAACGGCGGTAGCGCCGGTACGACAACCACAACCATGGAATATGATGCCGCCGGCAACCAGAAGAAGATCATTGGGCCAAACATCGGCACCGTGACGTCGACCTATACGGCACTCGGTCAACTCCGAACGCAGACGGATAACAAAGGCCAGGTATCCACGTACACATACGACGTCCTGGAACGCCTGACGCAGCTTGACACTGTCGATGGAACGAGCACCTGGGTCTGGGATACCGCCACCAACGGCATCGGAAAACTGAAGTCTCGGGGTAAAACGGGCTTCCTGGAGACGTATACGTATAACAGCGATAAACGGCTCCAAAGTGTGGTAACCAGCATTACGCCAATCGGCGGAACGACCAGCACTAACTACACGACCAGTCACACGTACGACACCTACGGGCGGCCTGAGAACACAACCTATCCAGGAGGATTCGTACTGACGCGAGCGTATAACTCGCGGGGATACTTGTCTCAGCTGAAAGACGGAACTACGGCCGTCCATACGATCAACGCATTGGATGCGTTTGGTAACAGTATCGACGAGAGCTACGGCAATGGCGTCAACACACTGCGCACATTCGATCCGGAAAACGGTCGCCTCACAGATATCAACACGACAAAGGGGGCTACTGTTTTTCAGAACAACGACTATGCGTGGCGTAGTAATGGCACGCTGGAAAGCAGCATCGCAAATCCCGCATATGGTCTGAGCACGACGCGCAAGCAGACCTTCACCTACGACGTTCTCAATCGGCTAGAACTGGCCGAAACCTATATCAACGGCAGCAACACTCGGGATCTGAGCTATATCTACGATCAACTCGGCAATATCAAGAGCAAGACCAGCACGTTGGCGGGCGACACGGACGTCACTGGGTACGTCTACGGCGCCGGCGCGGCCGGTCCGCATGCGGTCACTAGCGCGAGTATTGAAGGCGTGTTTCACAATCTGTACCACGACCTCAACGGCGCCGTCACCCGGTACGATATCGCCGGCACTAGCGACGACAAGTACATTGCCTACAACGCACACAATCAACCGATCAAGATCGTCGTCGGCAATGGTATCGATGACACAACGCCGGTGGCCAAAGACGAGTTCGCTTACGATCCCAACGGGCAGCGCTATGCCAGAAAGACCCTCTGGCACGAAGGCAGTACCACGATCATTGAACAAGTGGCTTATGTCGGGCCGGTGGAGATAATCTCTGACAGTAGCGTTAGCGGCATCCATACGATCACGAAGACACGACTGAGCCCAAACGTCATGCACGTGAAGACCGAAGGATCATCGACGCAGATGTTCTTCGAGTACGCGCATCGTGATCACCTTGGATCAATCGAAGTTGTCACTGACGAAAACGGCAACAAACTCGACAATCTCGCGTTCGAGCCGTTTGGCTCGAGAAAAAAGAAGGACTGGACCGCGAATATCACGACGAGTGAGCTGGACGCCTTGCTGGAACTGGATTCAGATCACACGAGAAAGGCGAGGGGGTTTACCGGGCATGAGCATCTGGATCGCACCGGATTCACTCACATGAACGGACGAGTGTATGACCCGGTATTGGCGCGGTTCCTGAGTCCGGATCCGATCGTGCAGTACCCGACGTTCAGCCAAAGCTGGAATCGCTACAGCTATGTCAACAACACGCCGACGTCATTCATCGATCCGAGCGGATACACCGGAGACGAACCTATTGACGAAGTGACGACTACAGCACAACGTTTGCTTGGCACGGTAACTCCAGGCCTATTCCTTACACCGTCACCGGTGGTTTCGATCGCTTTCTCTGGTAAATACGCTCAAATAGAAGCACCAGCTGGTGCCGGTGATACGGACACAATTGAAGAAATAGTAGTAACTGGACCACCATTCGCCGGCACCGATAGCGGAACGAACTTCATAGGGTTTTTCGGCGGGTACTCCCAACTTGGCATATTCGACAATAGAGGAAACGCCGGCGTCATTGCTAGTAGAACTGGTTTCCACCCGGTTGGGCTCAGAGATAGCAAAAGCCCGGGAATCCAGAATGTAATAGATGCTGGAGCGGGAGTATCTTCGCTCATCGGCGAAGGGCTCAAAGTAGTAGCTGACGCACATCTTGCGGCGTTTGCGGCCGCGACAATGGGGCAGCCATACCGTTCGGCGCGAATTGCCAATTTAGGTCGAGCCCTGGTCCCGCTGAAAGCCTTTGCAACTAAGTTAGGTGTCGCAGGATTGACCGTGGACGTGCTATCAGGGCTGTCCACTTTTGTGGCCACCGGAAATCCAGTTCCACTGATTGTATCGGGTATTGGTTTTGGCGTCGGAGTGGCGATAGCTAGTTACAGTGCACCTGCAGCGTTCGTCTTTGCGTTCGCATACACGGCGGCAGGATATTTTGGCCTCTTCGACTCGACCGCGTACTACTAGGTTGACACCTCGATAGACAAATATAAGCTCTCGCGGTATGAAGAACTTTAAACAATGGCTGCTCGATGTGTTCGCCTACCATGTGCTTGTCGCAAATCCGGCGTTGGATTCAGATGATGCCAGCACAACGGTTAAGGTCTCAGCAATGATTACGGTGAGTTTGCCGCTCCTCGTGGCTCTCGGGAGTTTCGTTGTCTTGTACTCGCAGCCGTCTACTTTGGAGACGGTCAAAGCTGTTATCGTTGTGGGCGTCCTAGTAATCTACTTTGGAGTATCCAGCGTTACGGATCGAGTATATGAACGCAACTTGCCTGAAATTCAACTTCGAGCGGGTCAGATCCGGTCAAACCCTAACCAGGGGCTATACTGGGCGCGAATGCGTCTAATCAAAATCTACGCATTTAATCTGGGATTGATGACGCTAATTGTGATCATGGTCAAGCTATTGACGTAGCAGCGAAGATCACCACAAGATCTGGTAGACAATGCCAGATTGATTCGCGTTCTATGTCAGCCTTTCAGTGGATACCTTTCGCAAGAACCCGCCCGGGCAGGAGGCGATCTTGTAGTCTTCTTCAAAGACTGGTTTGAAAACGGTGCGGGAACGCCAGATTGGTTAAGAAATGGACTGCGGTCAAAGCCGGTTGCCGCGATTCAAATTGCCGCTGGTCTTGCAGAACTATTTGTGGCGGTCGAAGGCTATGGTTTGGCGCGTGCCGGACTAACACGATCTCCGGTGGTCGCTGTCGGCATCGGCACATTTTCCATCACGACTGGCCTTAATAAACTCTGCGGCAGTTGCATTAGCACGCCTGTTGTCGATGGCATAATTGCAGCACAGCTCGTGACGATCGACATTTTTGAAGTAATCCATATTCAGGCTCGGATGTTTTTCAGACAATACTAACAACGACATCATATCGGGGCACGGCGTTGAGCGGTGTCCGCAAACAAAGAGCACGTAGACATGAACGATAAGCGGGATGATGAAGGGCTGCATAGGCAACTTACTGGAACCGAGGCATTCGCGCACTTACTTCCAGTGCTCGCGTTTGTAGGGCTGATTCTCTTGGCCATTCTATTGCCGAAGACAGATTTGACACGAGCAATATTTGGCGGTTGGAATGCAGCATTTATCGTATTTGCTGTCCTTGGCGGTGCGGTATGGTGGTCGAATAGACTGTTGCAACGCGAGTCTGATCAATCGAACGATTCTGAGGGCAGCAACGGAGCTTAGGCGCCTAACTCGTCGTAGCTACGCGGAACTGAATGACAAATCTCGCGGACCGGCTCCAAGTAGCTGCTTTCCGGGTTCCAGGAGGTCATGGTCTTGATCCAAGACAGCCTATTGCTAGTTTGAGCAAGTCGAGTTCCGTTTTAATGCTAAGGGACGATGACCAGAGTAGCCCGGATTATGGCGCTTCCCGAAACAAAGAGACTCAGGATTTGGCTGCTGGACATATTTGCGTGTCACGAGCTGCTCGTGAACCCCAGATTAGACAAAGATGATGCGGTAACAACGGTGAAGATCGCCGCAGTGATTACTGTTTGCTTGCCGCTGCTCGTCGTCCTCGGCGTCGTTGTTAGCTTTGTAGCAGTCTATTCCAAGCCATCAACATCGGACACGGTCGAAGTTGTGATCTTCATGTCTGTCTTGTTGATGTATTTTGGGGTATCGAGTGTTACCGATCGAATCTATGATCGAAACAAGTTTCGTGTGCGGCGACTTGCGGATGGCATTCGATCCAACCCCGAAAAAGGAGTGAGGTGGGCACGTGCACGCTTGATTAGGATTTATCTTGCGAATCTTGGCGCGTTTGCACTAATTGTAGTCTTGGCTAGGTCGCTGGTGTAGACGCGGCACAAGGATGCGGATCAGGAGCTTCGTAACTGCGGCGGTTTTTGCTGGATCGGCGGCGCTTTCTTCCAGTTACGCAGAATCGCGAATAGTATAAGGGCCCTTCCGTCCAAGGTTCTGAGTCACCGACTTGGACAGGCACACCCCGGAAGCGCGCGAGAAGAAAGGTGCCACGCGGACACTTTGGCTTTTCCAATCAAAGTAGAGCCCGGTACTGATCGACTACCGGGCAGCTGTAACGCTCAGGCTCGTGGCCCGATAGGAACTCGCAGCAGTCGTCAACTCGCCTTGTTCAGCCGCAGTTTGCCGTTCCAATAGTGTCGCCGAAACTCGAGACTGCAGGCCATCCACTGATCTTCCGTGATTCGCAGCCGCGCCAGTGTTGATTGCACACTGGAGTCTATGCGGTAGCGTTTGTCCCCGCGCGCCGCACGGCCAGCGCTATCGACCAGGGTAAGAGCGACGTGAACCAATGAATGTTCAGGCGCTCGTCCCGGTGGTCGGAGGGATCGGGGCGTTAGCCGGAGGAATTGCTGGTGTGGTCTACGCAGCCTCCCACTTGCCGGCAGCGTTCGCGGCCGCTTCCGCTGTGGGTGGTTCCGGAGGGCTCTTGATCATTGCGGCGGGAATTGGAGACATCGGAGCGCTTGGCTTCGTAGGTTCAATGACCGTTGGCGGGCCGGCACTAGTGGTTGGGATAGTCGGTATCGGACTAGGTGTCATTGCATATAATCACTGGTTTGCTCGCTGATGGTATGGTATGAGACGACGCTCTGCTTCTTGGAGGCGGCCATGTTCATTCTGAGTAAGTGCTTTTCGCCACGCAAGATGCGACCGTGCCGTGAGGGGTTGCCGTATTGAAGCTCACGATTGCGCAGATTGCGATAGTAGGCGTTTGGTCGATCGTCATCCTTTGGACAATTCGAAAGATCTGGCGACCGCCGCAGGATCCGTCTGAGGCAAGGATCTTGGCGGAGGCCAAACTAGGGGGGCTCTTTATAACCATCGTGTCTTCGCTCATAGTCCCCACGGTAGGGGAACCAAGGGCCCTGCCCTACTGGTTGGAAGTTGTCTATTGGGGAGCTTGCTTGTTTCCTCTAGTGATGTGGGCTACGTATTTCGGTTTTCAGTGGTTTCATTCGATCGTCGATCGGAAGTATTGAGAGTGACCGTTTGACGTTGGAATAGGTGAACGGTGCTGCTTCAGATAGTGCCTTGCTAAGCTGAGTCGCTCATTGGAAGGGGATGCAAATGCCCAAACGTTCTCCCTACGACCCAGTTACTGCCGAAGACTTGGTTGGGGTAGCAATTGCATTAGTCCTTGCCCTCGTGCCCGCCTTTCTTGTCGTCGTATTCCCAGACAATCGCTGCGTGCATGTCGCTCTGGGTGATGGGCGAATTCTATTATTCTGGGGTATCACGTTCGGCGCAATAGCAGTGTTCAGAGAGAGGTTTGATCGAGCGGTTATTGCAATAATCAATAGGTATCGGAAATCGTGATGGTGAAGTCCTGCAATCTCGAAGCCACCGTATGGCAGATGTATCGAGCTTGGTCCAGTATGCCGACCGGTTTCGAGATATCTGATCCACGTGTCCCTATCGATTAATCATCCGCGTTGATTTTGCTGGGATATTGGGTCGCGATTACGTTAGTACTCTGGCGAGAATCTGGTCGCAATGCGCAGGAACAATCTCGTTCAGTGGCATAGTTTTCTTGATCCAGCAGCGGCTGCCGCGGAGATTGCATCAGCCGGATATTCCAGTATCGGCGTTTGGTTGAAGCTCGGTTATGGATAGTGTTGTTTCCGACAGATCTCCGACACCAGTTGTGCGTTGTTGTGCAACGTAATGAAGTCAGTTGGCGCTCGGTGACTGCTTGCTGAACGAGGCTGCCTCACACTGATTGTTTGTTATCCTCACGGCTACTGATCCATTGCAGTCAACTTCGGAAGCGACTTGGAGATATGAAATCCAGCAGGAGATCGCTCGTACCCAGACCATGGTTCGCTAGTCTGTGTTTACTGGCTTCGATTGTACAAGCACAGGACGTTGCTGAGATTCCCGAGGCAGTACGCGAGAACGTGGAGCTACTGATCCAGAAGGGCCTGGACGACACCGTAGGCTATGCCTTCGTTCGCGACCTGACGACAGAAGTCGGTCCTCGACTCGCCGGTTCCGAAGCGGAGGAGCGGGCGCGAATCTGGGCGATGCAGGAACTCGCTGAACTCGGATTCGCCAACATCCGTATTGAGCCTTTCAAGATTCCATATTGGTCACGACGCGTGGACCAGGCCAGCATCGTTTCTCCCGCGCCGCAGGCACTGGTGATCACGGCCCTCGGTGGTTCGACCTCGACGCCCCCGGGCGGTGTCGAGGCTGAAGTGATCCGTTTCGAGAACATGAACGAACTGCGCGCGGCGAGTACGGACGTCGTCTCTGGCAAGATCGTTTTCATCGACGAAAAGATGACCCGAACGCAGGACGGCTCCGGCTACGGCATGGCCGTGCGCAAGCGCCGCAACTGCGCGACGACGACAAGCGAAAAGGGTGGCGTCGCTTGCCTGATTCGCTCAGTGGGCACACAGGGGCGGCGTTTCGCCCACACGGGCTTGATGGCGCGCAGTGCGGCCGTCGGCGACGGACCTGCCGCTGCCTTGTCACCGCCCGATGCGGAGCAGCTCACTCGGTTGCTGGAAAACGGCCCCGTAAAGTTGCGGCTGGACATCCAGGTCGAAACGCGACCAGAGGCGTTATCGGGCAACGTCATTGCGGAAGTCGAGGGTCGTGAGCGGCCGGAAGAAGTTGTCCTGATCGCTTGCCACCTGGACAGCTGGGATCTCGGAACCGGCGCCGTTGATGACGCAGCGGGCTGCGGCATTGTGGTTAGCGCCGCTCATCTTATTTTGTCCCTCGATGAAGCACCGCGACGCTCGATTCGCGTCGTGCTGTACGGCGCGGAGGAAGTCGGCCTGCTCGGCGGTTATGCGTATGCGAAACGGTATGTGAACGAGATGGACCAACATATTCTTGCTGCGGAGAGCGACTTCGGCGCGGACAAGATCTGGCGCTTCGAGACGCGCTTTGGTGACGGTGCCTTGCCCTATGCACGCGCCATTCAGCAGATACTGGAGCCGCTCGGCATCGCGCCGGGCCACAATCTTGCGTTCGGCGGGCCGGATATCTCCATGCTCCCCAAGCTAGGCGTGCCGGTGGTAACGCCGAGGCAAGACGGCTGGGACTATTTCGATGTACACCATACGCCAGACGACACGTTTGACAAAATCGACCAGAGCAAACTGAATCAGAATATCGCGACGTACGCGGCATTCGCTTATCTTGCCGCCGAGATGGATTGGGATTTCCGCTAGTCGACAAAGTAGGGATGCGAGCGCTGTAGCGACCGGCGATAATTTGCTGTAGGCATTAGAACTCCACGGAATGACGTTCACCCGGGTCGAAGCGGGTTGCGGCGCCTCGGAACGGTAGCGCCGACTTGCTCTAGTATACTTTCCGTAGACCCGAACAGCTGTTTTCATCGTTCAAGAAAGCGAGGGAGCATTGGCATTCCCCGAAAGGTGGCGAAGATGATGGCTAAAAATATGTGGATACTGCGCCAACTCGCCATCGTCGTTCTGGTATCCGGAATGGTTGCCAGCTGCGGCGATGGCCACGAGACAACCGGAGAGCAGGTCCCGGCCGAATTCGTTACGGCCGATGACGCACCTCGCGTCGTCCGGAACCTCTATTTTTCCAAGCACTTTCCGCTAGCTGTCGATGTCGGAAACACACTGCTCGAACAGTACCCCGACAACACCGAGCTCGCGGCTTGGCATGTGCTCGCTCTTGCCAGAGATAGAAATCATGAGGCTGCAAAGCAGCGGGTCCTGATACTCGAAGCGGAGCACCCGGCCGACCCGTGGACGCTGTTTGCAAAGGCAGCCGCCACGGCGTGGACCCGCGAGTGGCCACCGGAGGAGGGGCTCGAGGCGAGCGCGGCAGCGCTCGCTGCGAACCCTTCGCATCCCGATTTCGTATGGGTTCGCGCCGAGTCTTTGCGCATGAAGGGCCAGAAAGCGGAAGGCATCGTCCTTCTGGAACAGCATCAGGAACTGCTCGAAAGACACGTGGAACTGCAAAACCTTCTCGCGGCGACGATGTTCGACCTGGCGCTGGAGGATCCCTCGGACGACTCGAAACGCAGTGCCGCGCTGGACGCCTTCGACAAATCCCGCGAAATCGATCCTGGCAACGTCAATGCGCATTTCCAGCCCGGTTGGTTTCTGATGGCTGTGGACAGACCGGCCGAGGCCTATCCCTTGCTGAAGTCTGCTGCGGAGCTGTCGGACGCCCCGTTCATCCTCGGCTATTACTGGGGATCGATTCTCAAACATCACGACCTCGAGCAGTCCGAGAAACAGGCGATCATCGATGAGAGCATCAGCCGGGCGCTGGACGCATCCGAAGTTTCGCCGGACCTGCTCGTCAGGGCGGCCGGCATCTACGGCGAACTCGGCCTTCGAGACAAGCAATTTGCGGTGGGAGAGCGTGTGCTCGAGGCGGATCCTGACTCCAAGTATGCCGAGCAAATCCGGCACAGCAGAGTATTCGCGATGCTGCGCGACCCCGACCCGGATGAATCGGAACTTCGGGAAGCGCTGAGTGAGGTCATCGCACGCGAACCGCATGGAAATCCGTTCCTTCAGCATCAGGCAATGCGCCTGCTCTTCGAGCGCATCAAGGGAGACCCGGAGACGAGCGACGAGGAGCTATACGCTCTCATCGAGCGGATGTCCGAGACAGAAGGCCGAACGCGTTTCGTGGCCTACACGGAGGGCGTCAACGTTCTTGCCGATCGAAAGGCATACCTTGAAGACGCGGAGCAACTTGCCTCCGAGGGCCTCGAATTCGTCGCGCAAGTAGGCCAATCAGCTACAAGGCCAACACCTGGCGCGCCACCGATGTCGTCCCGGCCTGGAGGCGCGTTGAAAATGGAGGCTGCCGTCCGCGACGCGCTCGGTTGGGTCTTCTTCCAGAAAGGCGACAACGGCAAAGCAGAGCAGGAGCTGCTGACGGCGTACGCCCTCGACAATACTGCGCCGTCGACGCTCTTGCACTTGGGCCAGTTCCATGAGGCTGCGGGCAATCGAAGCGAGGCCCAAACCTACTACATCAAGTGTGCCGGCCTGCCGATGAGAGAGGACCACCCTTGCGCAAATGTCCTTCTGGAGTTCTACAAACGCCAACACGGCACGGAAGAGGGTTTCGACAACTATCTGGCATCGATTCGGGAGGAAATCCTGGCCGCGAGCGCACTGCGTGTAGCGGAAAGACAGGTTCGCGAGGCTGTCAAACCGCTGCCGTTCTCGCTTCGGTCGCTCGACGGGAATCAGGTTGTGCTGGAGGATCTGATCGGTAAGACTGTGATCGTCAAGTTCTGGGCCGTGTGGTGCGCGCCCTGTAGGGTAGAGATGCCCGAATACGATGTGTTCTACGAGCGATTTTCGGGCGACGAAGATCTCGCGCTAGTGACGATCAGCCTCGACCCGAATCCGGACGCCGTGCGCCGGTACTTGTCGGAGAACGACTTCGGATTCGACGTCCTTATTGACGATCAGTATGCACGGGCCGCTAATGTGGTCGGCATCCCGACAACCTGGTTCGTTGATCCGCAGGGCAACATGGTTTTCGATCTCCGCGGCGTGACCCACGATCTCGAAAATGAGTACGTGGCGCGGCTCGATCAAATACGCGGCGAGGCATACACCAAGCCCGAGTCCACAACGCAATAGTCCACAAAAGAGTGTCGAGCTGACATCGACGAAACGAAGGAACACGGTTCTTGGCGTTTACGCCTACGAACCAGGCGATCGGGAGTCTAGGGCTCTCCATGCAAGGTGGCGGGCGGGGCATAGGCTATGACTGATTGCTCAGACTTGACCAGACAAGCGCGGTCAACGAAAGTCTGACGTTGAAGGCCGGTTCCGGTTCGTATTCAACCGTTCACCAATAAGACCATGACCGATCAAAACCGCAATCCAAAGGAGCCGTCGGAGCAAGTGGATAATTCGTATCTTGAGCAGCGCTAGGATTAACTTAGTGGAGTACTCGACAAACCTGACGTGTAAGGTCTCCATATATCACTACTCTGCGTCTGTACCGGAGATTGAGGAGGCAATTGGTCGGAAAGCATCGAAGTCCGCAAATCGCGGTGATCCGAGACCAAGAGCCGAGTCTCCGCCATTTGATCGAAGTTCCGCCCATTTTGAGATCGTTAAGCAACAGGAAATCGAGCCAGCACAGGCGATCGCGGAATGCTTGGCTGTGATCGAATCGTCAGACTCAACCGATCTTCTGAATAGCGGCTCAATCTGGATAATCTTGGGTTTATTTGATCCGGAATTTGTGCAAGTGAATTTGGAAGATAGTCTATTGAAAAGACTTGGTGATGCGAGCGTCGGTTTGGCGATTGAGAACAGATGTCCCTCGCAAACTGACTGACACCGCGAATGCCTTGGATCGGCAGCTGGGTCACATTGGGGTAGCACTACCGCCATCGGAGACTAGGATTGAATTGACGCGACGGGCTGCTTATGACCCGATGCGGTCGTTCGCTTTTACTTCTCGACTAGACCGGGACCCCTAAGACGTGGATACATCATTCCTTTTCGCGACGTTGATAGATCTTCTGGTTAGCCTCGTTGGTCCGGCTATCGTTGCAATTTCGATGTTCATCTTGTGGACGTGTTTGCGCCGATCTCGTCGAGGCCTATCGCAGCGAAATCTTGGAACCGCTACTCATTCGCATAAACATCCAGCTGGACGTGGCATGAACTTCAGCCGAGGTGCCGCACTCGGTGTTGTGCGTTGCGGAATATGCGTACTCGCCACTGTTTGAGAATACTGCGCGGCGTTCCGATTGGTCCGCGAGGGCAAGCGCAAGCTGCGTATGTCACGAACGATCGAGAATCTGCTCTGAGTCAAGAAGATAACGCTCTCGTTCGTCGCGGAGACG
>JANQGP010000397.1 GCA_028277265.1 Woeseiaceae bacterium
AAGAAGACCGGGAACACCGCAATGCGCTAGCCGCCAAAGGATACTTCGATGCTTTTCAGTTTGTGAAGACTAGTGTTGCAAGAGTTTTGCTAGGAGAGAACGCAGGGCAAGTTGTTGATCAAGATCATAGCAATTGGTACAGGGAGCTTTTTGCACCAAGCGTCACTGCAGGAATTGTCCGCCCTGGCGATCTTGCCGGATACCGGAATGGCCCAGTGTATATCCGACAATCCAAACACGTACCGCCACCTAGAGAAGCCGTCCTCGATCTCATGCCAGCCTTTTTCGATCTTCTGAAGGAAGAAGAGAACCCCGCCGTGCGTGTCGTACTTGGGCATTTTGTTTTCGTCTTCATCCACCCCTATATCGATGGTAATGGCCGAATGGGGCGGTTTCTGATGAATGTCATGATGGCATCGGGTGGTTATCCCTGGACCGTGATAACTGTGGATAAGCGTGATCAATACATGGCCGCTCTCGAGCAGGCGAGCGTGAACAAGAAAATTGAGCCATTTGCCAAATTCCTGGCCGAGCAGCTGTGAGCGACAATCTCAGATTTCCACATTAGCCCCATGCTCTGATTCAGGGGTACGGTCAACGGGGCTGCCATCCGAGCGTTTATCTGCGGTGCGCACATCCCGCTCAATCACTCTACTTAAGTTTTGGCCAGTCCCCTATTCGCATATGCGGGACTCGCCGTATCAGAGCAAGAGGATGCGGCGCTTTATCCCGTTGTGTCAAAATCAGTTCGAAGCGTTGGGCCATTTCATCGGTTCGAGGCCATGCGTTCAGATCCTCCCCGACAAAACATTCGTCTATACTTTTAGGCGAGTATGAGTAAGGCGACAGAGTGCGAACCGCCGCAGGGCCGGATGGTGGCGACTCCGGTGCGCGTTTCAAGGGGACGGCAGCTATGACGAACGGTGAAGGCGCATTTGGACTTGATCTAGGAATTGATGAGATCCGCACTATCGTAGCGATAGTAGCGATCTCAGTTTCATTATTGTCGCTAATAATTACGCTTCGTGAAAAAAAGAAGCAAAGACACGCGGCCCTCATTAGTGCCCTGCAAGGAGAGAAAGAAGCAGTTGCGTTTATCAGCTTTCAACTTCGCAATCACAGGTGGGGCAAAAGCAGATCCGACAGGCTGGAGTTGCTCTCAGCCCTGGTTGTCGCGTGGATATTCGAGAAATCTGATCGCGCACGCGCGATGATTCACTCGGCCCTTGAAACGGTCTACGAAACTCATCGAATGGATGTCGAAGGGACCATTGAAGACATCAAAAAGCAGCTGGAATCCTACGTTACAAAGCATTATTCGGACAAGAATGAACGGGATGAACGGGTCGGAGGGTATCTAAGGAAACTTGGTCGTTTGCAGTCTGCTTTGATGGTAGAGGGCAACTGTGCCGGCCACTGACTTGTTTGACTAATCATTGAAACGAACAATCTGACCGACTGCGGCCTGATACCAATCCTATTTTCAGGTCGATTGAATTTCCGGTCTCGCTCAATTCTGCCGTTCCTGATTTACGATCAATTGTGCAGTGACCCCGGTCCGGTAGACACTTCCGAGCTATGATGGAGTGACCCCGTTTCCTTGGTCAAGCGCAGTGGCTAAATAGCACGTCAGCGCTAGGGAAAGCCGTCCCTGACGGACAATTGTAATACGCGGTAGATTAGTAGCCCCCTACGCGAGAACTCCCGCTCTGACCGAGAAATCGTACGGATCAATATCGGCGCATTGCCAACCGGGGAAGCTTACGACCGGATCTGCGTCCGATTGACCGTTTCATCGCGGGCCTGTGCGCAGGGGTCATGCGCCCTGCCCGGCTTCTTCGCTCCGCCATCGTCTTAAGGCCTGCAACGATCATTCACTTTCATCGATCACTCGTGAAGCGCAAGTACCGCAATCTGTTTTCGCCGAAGAGCAAACGTTCGCTCCCCGGGCCGAAAGGCCCGTCGGCGGAACTCATTGCGGCCATTGTGGAAATGAAGCAAAGGAATCCGCGATTTGGCTACCAGCGTATCGCGGATCAGATCGCCTTGGCGTTCAACATACCGGTAAACAAAAACACGGTACGGCGCGTGCTTGCCAAGTATTTTCGACCGGACCCTGGCCGAGGTGGCCCGTCCTGGCTGACCTTTCTTAGCCGTAGCAAGGACAGCTTGTGGAGCGTAGATCTGTTTCGATGTGAGTCGTTGATCCTCAATACTCACTGGGTGATGGTTGTCATGGATCACTACTCAAGACGAATCGTTGGGTTTGCGGCCCACAAAGGAATCGTCAATGGGCCAGCCGTCTGCAGGATGTTCGGCCGGATTATCAGCAAAACATCGCCACCTACATACATGAGTTCCGACAATGACTCACTGTTCCGATTCCACCGGTGGAAGGCCAATCTACGAATTCTCGAAATTGAAGAGATCAAGACTGTTCCCTATGTGCCAATGTCACACCCGTTCGTCGACCGGTTGATCGGGACAGTCCGGCGCGAGTACCTCGATCACGTGCCATTCTGGAATGCTCGGGATCTGGACGGAAAACTCTCCTGTTTCCAGGACTACTACAACAATGATCGGCCGCATCAAGGCATAGGCGGCGATTTTCCCGAGCCCGCAATCGATACCACGACCCGAAACATCGCTTTCCTTGACAGTTTTCGCTGGAGATCGTGCTGTAGCGGCCTGTATCAGATTCCGATTGCGGCGTGAATAGGAATTCGCACCCTACAGGATTGGCCTGGCTCATTCCTCGGATCAATAGCCTGATCTTCGGGTCCAGTTCGGGTCGTCCTTTCTTGCTGCACTTTCGAGTCCAATGGCGTCGAAAGCCTTCCCGGTGCCAGCGAATGACGGTTTCCGGTTTGACGATGTGTAACGCGTCGCGCCAATTGGGCCACAACCTCGAAATCAAAACCCAAAAGGACCGATCGGCTTGGGATAGCTGTGGACGATCGCCCCTATTCTTCAAGACTGCCAACTGCTGGCGCAGCAACAGATTCTCGAACACCAGATCACGGCGAATTCGGAACAGCGAAACGAGGCAATGCAGAAGAATCGAGGGCCATTTGATCATCCCCAGACGCTAAACCGACAGCCCCGAAAACTCCAGAGAAATCAACACGGACGATTAAACGGGAGGCACAGCTGTAGAGGCACTATTTGTATGCAGGAATCGCTACCCACACCCAAAATACAAGCATCGTCAAACAGGTTCCGTATCCGCTTACTTGAGAGGCGTACCAACATCGTGCGTTACTTTGGAAAAGTGGCCTCGTCGTCAGAGCAATTTTCTCTGCGGCCGAGAGCTGGTCGACCCACGCTAGCCACTGTTTTCGCTTGTCATTTTGGGCAGCCAACGCCGCCCATATACCAATTACCCCAAAAAACACGACAGCTATGCCAACAAAAGGTACAGTTGAAACAAAGCGTTCGGCAATTCTTGAAATATCTACGGTTCGAAGCGCCAACCCGTAAGACGCGAACAGGAATCCGTTAAACTGCAGCATCCAGCCCATTCGCTGGCCTACCAGGCGATCTTCCGCTTCTATCTGGGCAACGTACGCGTCCAACAGATCTGCTGAGCGTGGCGTTCCGTCATGGTTATCGTCAGTTTCAAGCACCGCCGCCTACCTATGCGGACGGTGAGGGTCCGCCTAAGATGAAACATAGTGTACTAATGAATCCCGTCTTGATCGATTATACGACATTCTTTCGATACCCATCTTCTCCAGTCCGGTGTCGACATCCGCACGATACAAGTTTTGATGGGCCATCGACCAGTAAGAACAACTCAGCGATGCACGTATGCGGTCGAGCATAGCGGCTCGAGTATCGAAAGCCGCTGGATCTGTTGGCTCGAATAACGCGTGGGACTGATTGACCGCTTACGGATAACTCCATGACTACACAAAGGCCGATCTGAGAGGCGGCTCATGGCCTATTCTGTTGAAAAACTCGTTGCTGAAGCGGCTAGTGTTTCCGCGGTTTCGACGAAGCGAGTTTCCTGATCCGGCGTTGCCGGATTTTTCGTTTTCTATTCGGTGTTTTGGCTCAAGTTACTGCCATTTCCCTGATTTTGGGCGGACCTGTCCCTAGTGTTTTTGCCATGCGCCTTGAGTTTTGCGCCGTCGCCGTGAGCAGGAACTCATCTTGAGCGGCGCTCAGACCACGGAGTCGCAAGCGATCCAACTTCAGCACGCGCTTGATGTGAGCGAACAGCATCTCGACCTGCTTGCGTTGCCGTCGAGTCATTCTGTAAGCCGGTGTTTTTCTGACTTCGCGAGCAACGTCTCGCGCACTCTCGTGCACCGAGTGCAACAGCTTCCTCGTTGCTGTGTTCGGACAGTAGATCTCCTTCATTGGGCAGGCAGCGCAGTCCGCCTTGCCGGCTCGATAGCGCAGAAAGCCATCCTTCGGGATCGGCCGCGGTACCTTGTAGTTGCGTCGCGCTCTAAGTAACTGCTTGCCGTTCGGACAGGTGTAGCTATCGCTCTCTTCGTCATAGACAAAGTCCGAACGACCGAACACGCCGTTTTTGTTTTCACCTTTGTCGAACACGGGAACGTGAGGCTCGATGTTGGCCTCGTTCACCATCCAACCAAGGAACTCAGCTGTACCGTAGGCAGTGTCGCCGATGAGCTTCTTCGCCTCGATACCGAAGCGATCCTTCACACCTTCGATCATGGTCTTGGTGGACCAGACCTCCGGCGTTCTCAGCGCCGGCGTTGCCTCAACATCGACGATGATGCCGTTGTCGGTGTCCACCAGGTAGTTGGTCGAGTAGGCGTAGTAAGCAGGTCCACCAGGTGCGGCCGTCCACTGTGCCGCCGGGTCGGTCAGCGAGACCTTCTTGTCCGCCGGTATCGAAGAGCCGTCCTCCTTCAAGGCATCCAGGAACTCGTTGATGGCGCGGCTGCCGCCGCCCCAGTCATCATCATCGTCTTCACGATGCTTTTGCCGGCTGGCATCGGCCTTCACCACAGAGGCATCCACGGCAAAGCCTTCGCCGCCGATCAGGCCTTCTTCCATGCAGCGCTTCAGGACCTCCTCGAAGACGAAGCGGGACGCTTCCGACTCGCGGAACCGGCCGTGCCGGTTCTTGGAGTATGTCGAGTGGTGCGGTACATGGTCGATGATCTTCAGCTTGCAGAACCAGCGGTACGCCAGGTTCATGCTCACCTCGTAGCAAAGCTGTCGCTCGGACCGGATACCGCAGCAGTAACCGATCAACAGCATGCGGATCAACAGCTCGGGGTCGATCGACGGTCGGCCGGTATGACTGTAGAACAGCGCGAGGTGTTCTCGCAGATTGGAAAGATCGAGGACGCGATCGATGTCACGCAGCAAGTGATCCTGCGGCACCATGTCATCAAGGTTAATCGCGTAAAACAGCTCGTCTTGTGGCTTGTCGTTGCTGCCCATCATCGGAACATCGCTCCGGCAACCAGCACACAACAATTATCTCATCGATGCTTTACTACGAGGAGTTTTTCAACAGAATAGGCCGATTTCTGCCCTCCAGGTCGATTGGACCAATGTCTGCTTTAGGAAAGTGGCAATAGTCAGTATGGAAACTGGTGATGTTGCGATCGTGTTGAGCCTGATTGAACTTCTCATCGTTGTCGGTCTGTTTCTTTATGTTTGATAGATCAGAATTGACCGTACAGACAGAGTCCGATCAGTTCGTTTTCGACGGACTAGTCTTGTGTGTAGATTAGCCACAGTCGATGTGGTTTGATCGTTTCTGAATCTCTTTGATGTCATTCTTCAGTGCTAAGTTCTTTGTCTTGAGCCAACCACTTTAACGCTGCAGCCCTGCTCTCGTTGTTGGATCAATGCCATCACCATCCGAACCCAGTACAGCAACTACGTCGAACAGAAAAGCACAGTAATCCGCAAATTCTGCGAAGTCATCATCGATATGTAGTATTGCTCTGGGCAACGGAGTCTTGTTTTCGTTCGGACGTTTCACAACTGATACCTCATCGGCGCTTTCCATGGCAGTCTCAACGGAAGGTGCCGCCGCGGTTCCTTACGAATCGGATAGTGCCGAGCGCAGAAATGCGCTTGCCTCGATCGATAATATCGAGGCCGAAGTCTGGACCCGGCTCGAAACATAGGAGCTAATGCTGGGCGTCAGCCGCCCTATGCTTGCCATTTCGAGTCCGCGTCAGCGAAGAAATCCCCGCCAAATCGGCTCAGAGCGGTGCGCGAAGATCTGCCGAGCCAGCTGCAGCCGAGCGCCCCAAGAATCTGACGTGAAATAATGTTTGATTTTCGAACATAAGTACTCTATATTGTTATGAATTCAGACAGTGGTGACCTCATGACACCTACGACAGCAGCTGAGCCCAAAACGATACCCGCCCTCCCTGCCAGGGAGATTGAAGCTTGCATCCGCGATTTTCTGGCAGAGGAGGGAGAAATGCAGGCTGTGCTGCATGGCGCAGGTGATACAGAGAACGCATCGGGTAATAGCATCGGGCCACAGCCGGTGATCGATTCCTTAGTTGTGATCGAGATTCTGCTTGAATTGGAAACGATAATCCCGTTCGAGCTTCCTGATGATCTTGTACGCGCTGGCGGTTATGACAACGTGAATGAGGTCGTACAGCATCTGACGCCGCAACTTAAGCGGCGTTGGCGTAAATACTATGAGGAGAGACGTTGATGTCGGACAAGGATCGAGAAGGCACGCAAGACAGTGATCGGGCTGATCGGCGAACACTGGGTACGAGGCTGCGGGAAGCGCGGGAGTATCTTGGATTGTCACAGGACGAGGTCGCAAAGTACGTGGGTGTCCCCCGAACGGCCCTTTCGCACATCGAGAGTGGCCAACGACGTATCGATGCACTCGAACTGAAGAAGGTCGCGGTGTTGTACAAACGTCCCGTCGCCTATTTCACAGGCGACGAAGACGGGGATCAGACCTTACCTGAGGACGTTGCTCATCTTGCGCGCGCTGCCGCCGGATTATCGGAAGGCGACCGGCAGGAGTTAAGTAGGTTTGCAGACTATTTGCGCGCGCGAGCGCAAAGCGAAAGGTCGTCAGATGGCTGAAGTGCGAAACGCTATTTTGCAGGCAAAGCGAGCGGCTGCAAAGCTGCACCGTTCGCATCTCATGCGCGAACGTATCGAGGCGGAGGGTGGGCGAATTGATGTTTTCGAGACCATCCTCAAGGCGGGCATACCCTTGTTGTTCCGACCGTTGGACGGTCTGCTGGGCGTCTTTGTAAACGATCCCTCGCCAGGTGTGCTCGTAACCACAAAGCGTGGGCTGAGCGTGCAACGATTCACTGGCGCGCACGAACTGGGCCATTTCATTCTCCGTCACCAGCCGAGCTTGGACGATGAATCCGTTCTGCGGCGGTCTCCATTTCGTAGCGCTCCAAATTATGCTCTACAGGAACTGCAGGCAAATGCGTTTGCAACGGAGTTTATGTTGCCGCCGTGGCTACTGGCGTCGCATTTCAAGCGGCAAGGCTGGGGTCAGGAGATGATGGGCGATCCGATGATCGTTTATCAGCTCTCTCTTCGCATTGGCGCGAGCTATGAAGCTACGTGTCGGTCGCTGATGCGACCTGGTATTCAGGTAATCGAGCGGCGCGTAATGCGGGCCTTGCTTGAAGTTCAGCCAAAGGAGATCAAGAAGAATCTGCTCGGTGACTATATGCCGCCAGATTGGCGGCGCGATGTGTGGCTCCTAAGGGAAAAGGACGAAGGTAGCGTGATCGAGGGGAGTCGCTCCGATCTGTTCGTCCTCAAGCTCGCCGAGCATAGCGGGTCTGGTTACGTTTGGACATTCGATGAGCTTAACGAGGCCGGTTTCGCAGTTGTGCGCGATGAGCGGGAAGGTCCGGCAGGCGACGCCATCGGCGGGCCAGTGACTCGATCGATTACCGCCCGTTCAGAGGGCCCACAGCGCGGGAGGTTAAGCCTTGCCGAACGGAGACCATGGGCTGAAGATGGCGAACCGTTTTCGGCGTTCAGTGTCCACTACGACCTGAACGGGCCCGAGGTTGAAGGTCTCTCTCAGGTCGAGCGTCGGCACGTCTTGGAGGCGGCATGACACGTGTGGTGATCAAGTGTGACTTGCGCCATTCTTTCGGCGAGGCTCGCGACCAGGGGCCTCGACCAACCTGCGTGGCATTTGCCGCAAGCGATGCCCACGCAGCGGCCAGGCCGGACTGGGAAACCCTTTCGTGCGAATATGCCTACTTCCACGCACTAAGACACGACGGTGGTGGACCAGACGATGGTGCAACTCTTGAGGGGATGCTGAGCGCCATCGAACAAGATGGTCAGCCACCAGAAAAGGCGTGGCCGTACCTGTCCTCAATCCCTTCTGATAATTCCTTGTGGACACCACCTGCGATTGCCGATCCGATATATCGTCGCGGCAGTACGTCAGATAAGGCAGGCGCGGTAGCAGCAGTCATGCAACGGCTCGATGCCGGAACACCTGTCATCATAACCATGTGCTTGTCGGACGCCTTCTATAAACCGGAAGCGGGCGGAGTGATATCGGCGCTTGAGGCACCGGATCACACCAGGCGTCACGCTGTCGTCGCCGTCGGTCATGGTATGCGTGGATCGGAAACCATGATTCTTGTGAGAAACAGTTGGGGTATAAGTTGGGGGATTGACGGACACGGGTGGCTCAGCGAAGAGTATTTGGGGCTCCGGCTCTATGGATTCGGTGAAATGACAGAGGACTTGACGAATGTATCTGCCAATAGCATCACAGAAAACATGCGCAGCGGCGTGGCTTGAGGCGGCATCGGCAGTAAACGCTGAGCACCGCCATGAAGCTCACAACGTCGTGATCGACGTATCGGCACCACTTAATCAGTCGGCAGCCGATGCGAGGGTGATTGGGATCGTAGACGATTTCTTGCGAAATCAGAGAAAGATGCCGGTCCAGGCAGTCGCCAATACTATCTTTCCGAATGAGTTATATCGGCGACATGGGGCACCGCACTTTATGGAGAAGTTTAACAAGCAGCTTCTGCCGAAGCTGCGGCGTTCAGATCGATGGTCCGGATACTATTTCGAACGCATGACAGCGTACCCAACGCGGAATGATGAGCCGGACAACTTGCTCTGGGGGATTGTCGAGCGCATTCGTGACGAGAAGAACAAGTCGCTCAACAAGTTCGAACTCTCGCTATTTGATCCGGAGCGGGACGTTGATAACTCACCCTATGGCGGCCAGTGCTTAAGTTTCTTGAGTTTCAAGTTGCTTCCTGGCGCTAGGAAAACGCTTATGTTGACCGCGCTCTATCGAAACCACTACTACGTGGAAAAACTGCTGGGAAATCTTATCGGACTGGGGCGCTTGATGGCCTTCGTCGCTCGGGAGGGTGGTGTTGATGTCGGGCCGCTTACAGTTTTATCTACACACGCAGTTGTCGATGCGCCGAAAAGTGCTCACCGATCAGACGTGACAGGGTTGCTGGACGAATGCCGATCTACCTTGACAGCCGAGAAGGCAGCGTAGCGGAGTCATGCGCTTTAATCCTCCCAGTAATATAGATGAGCTGGCGGAACGCTTGGAGGATTTCCTGGCGATTGCGGGGGGTGCACGTTGGTGGAAGCGTGTTGACCAACTCAGCGAGGAAGGAAGGCAATCACCCTTCTTAGCGAAGATCATGGCGGACCACCATTGGCTGGAGCTGGAGCTGAGCACGCAGATGAGTCTTCTGCAAGATAAGGGTCATTTGCGACGAGACGAAGTATTGCTCGAATCAATGGCAGCGTTGATGTTCGCCGGCATGACGGTCGAAACGCATAGACGACTTACGGATAGAGGGCAAAAGAACCTTGAGGGACGCTTGCGGGATGCGCTCAATACGGGATTCGCTGGCCTATATCTTGAACTTGATACTGCGCGGGGATTGCTGGATGAAGGTTTCGATGTAGAGTTCCCCGATCTTGAGCAGGACGCCTCATACGATATTCGGTTTCATCGAACTGGCACAGTTGGCGAGTTGGAATGCAAGAGTTTATCGGCAGATGCCGGTCGAAAAATCCACCGCAGAGACTTTTATCGACTCATGCACGCGCTTGCACCGCTGCTTTCATCTTATGCGGAAGGCTCGCAGCGTACAATTCTTTTGATTACGTTTACTGACAGGATGGCCGGGAGCGACGAAAAGCGGAATGTGCTCGTGGCATCGGCGGCGCGTGCGCTGGATGCGCCGGTTGGCGCAGAACTTAACGACGATGGCTTCACCATTGCTCGGAGACCATATGAAGAACTTGCTGATACCATGATACTGGATCGGGGAGCCCTCTATGCGGCATGCAGTGAGGTTTATGGTCCGAACTGCCACGTGGCCGGTGCGATGACAGAAGAATGCGGTTGTCTTGTGATCTGCCGCAGTTCGCGTGAGGACGACCATTCAAAACCGCAGTTGCTGGCGCTCAAGAAGGCAGCGTCACAGCTCACAGGGGACAATCCGGCTTTTGTGGCTATTCAGTTTGAAGACATCGCGCCCGCGGATCTCGCTCTCTCGCATGTGCGGCGCAGCGCCGCTCTGCTGGCTAACTACGTCTTTCACTCTCGGCCGCATCTCGCCGCGGTGCATCACACGGCGTACGGGGGGCTTCACGCGTCGGGTGGGGAGTTAGGTAAACCTGCTTTCGTCGTGTGGAACTCGCGCTATTCTGATTCGGCTGACGGCTTGCCGTTTCGCAAGGGGCCGAGCAATATTGAATTCGCTCGAATGCTCGGTGTTGATCCTGCAAGAAGTGATCCTGACGGCGAATTCATCCGAATTGTTTGATACGTCGGCTGCATCTTTTACGTCTGTTCGTCCATTTCGTAGAGTGAATACATTCCGTCAATAAACTCAGTCTGACCGCCGTAACTCGGGTGGCGGACAGGGTGGCATTCGAGACCCCGGTCGGTAAGTGCCTGCTGAGAGTCACGACCGATCGCGACAAGGCGTTTTGGTTGAAGCATTTCCAGTAGAGCCACTAGAAGGTCGGAGAAAGCTTCTCTTTCAGCGCGCGTATGGCAACGATTAGACATCGGTTCGCCTGGTTCGAAGGGGTGCAAAGGGAAGACGTTCCAAAGAAACACTGGTTGTTTGACTTCTGCCAGGACGCGCCAGATGATTGCCGCAGTCCTTTCGGCTACAGCGGGCCCTTTTGTTGCTCGGGAAGGTGCGAGCCCATAGATTCGCCCGAGAATTTCCAGATGGATTTCGTCTGTTAGCGGCACGCCCGTTCGCCGGCCGCCGCGATACCCAAGGTCGCGTGCTATCCATATGGAATCGACTTCGACTTCTGTCATCGATTCCAGGAAATTGCGTAGATTCGCTCGGCGTCGCTGCGGTGCGTCGGCGCGGTCGCACAGTTCGCAGCGGTCGCTGTAGGGGTTGAATACGGAATCGAGCTGTACCTGGCTGAGAGCATCAACAAATCGTCTTGGAGTCATTCATCCATCTCCTCAAAGCTGATGCTTCTCTCGTCGAGATCGGCGATTACAACACCGCGCCGATGCTTCCGCATCGCGCGGAACATCTCATAGCCCTTCAGAATGGCTTCCTCCCACATCCACAGCGGACGGCGCTCCGCCTCATAACCTGTAACGAGTGTCCTGACAGCCTTCAGGAGGCCGTAGTCGACGCTCTTGACTGTCTCAAAAAAGTTCAGTTTCTCAGCGTAGTTGAAGATCCAGGTCGAGACCCCCTCCTCGATTAGTTTAGCGCGCGCCCCGTCTTCGGCTTCGTCTATTTCGGGCTTACTCTTGCGTTTGACCCGGAACAGGGAACGCATCACTGGCGACCAACCAAGAATCGCGGCATAGGCAAGATGGAAGACGTCGTGAAATCTATAGTCGTCCTTCTCCAGTTTGTTATCCGTAAGTCGGTCGCCGATATTTATGCCTTTACAGCGCAAGAACACGTAGGTCTGATCGTTGACTTCTCTCTCGAAAATATGCATCTCGATACGGCGGGGCAGTTGCTCTTCTGGCACGTCGCCTGCGTCAAACAACGGAGGGTAAACCCGCTTCGGCGGCCAGCGATCGAATATCTTGGCCAGGTTTCCGTGGGCCGCTTGAGCGAGACTGACTTCCGCATCGCAAGAAGCATCGATCAGGGCAATGAATATCGGTGTTAGATGCCTTAGCGCAAGCTCTGAATCGCTTGAAATCGCCCCATCCGAAAAGTCCGTTGCAAGTTTTCCAGTCTCACCTGCCAATCGGATCAGCGTCTGCTCGAAGTCTGCTTGGTGGCCTCGTCCGTCATTGCTCGCTGTAGATTGCAGCTGTGAAAACGTGATCTCCGCTGGGATGGTCTTTTCGCTACGATTCAGATCATGAGCCAACTGCGATAGGTCGATCTTCGCGCGGCTGGCGAGGGCGGCAAAATACCAGAGTACGTCACCGAGCTCCTCAACAACGGAGCTTTCATAGCCGACGTATGAGTCGGCGTCGCGCTGCTTTTTCTTGAGTTCAGAAAGTAGGCTGCCTGCTTCGCCAAAAAGACCGAGAAAAGGAAAGTCGAGACCAGCATTCGGTGCGTTGGCGGTACGGTCGGTCGTAGCCGCGAGTCGTTGATACTGCGCAATAGTGAGAGCCTCGGCCGGAGCAGCCAGAGCTTCACCCATAAGGCTGACAGTCTCTTCGATGTCGGCAGACTCCCCCAATGCTGTCGACGTTTGCGGTTCCGCTTTCATTCCTCTCCGTAGGATCAGTGGCGAATCCCTCTAATCAGAGTACCGAACTACTTGACGAAAGTGTAGGAGTTTTCTGGCCGAAGGCTGCGCTGAATACAGCGGGCCAGACTGGGTGCAGCAATCTGGTGCGTCTAACAGTATCAACTCGAGCTGAGCGCCCTCCTCGGCGCTCGGCTTGATGCTCGGCTCCATGCCGGAGCATTGGTTAATCGCCGCGTCACTACCAGTGCGAAGCGCTGTAGTGACGCGGCGTGGAAACTGCACAACTATGGGGGCTGCGCAGGCAAAACTGAAAGTTCTCGGCGAGTGATGGCACCGTACGACTTGGCCCCGACTCGGCAGTCAACGGCTTCCGAGTCGGGGCCGACCGTCGGTACTACGTCACTCGATTTCCTCGACCTTGTCCTTCAGATTGTTGTACGCGAGAAGCAGTTTCGTGTGGTTGGCGTCGTGCCTGTCGACCTGGTTATAGGCTTTCTCCAGCTTCTTCTCGATAACCCGCATGACGGTGTGGATCTGCATTGCTCGGCTGTCGCATTCGTCTTCCAGAGAGGCCAACAACAGACCGGCGAGGTTTAACGCATCGCCGATCTGGCGCTGGGCCTCGTACAGCTCATTGGCCTGGTCCGCCGTGGCAGCGTCGGCATCGGAATCGACGTCGTAGTCGCCGCGGTCCTCACCGACCCGGTACGTCGGCGGTTGGTGGAGAAATGCAATGTTGCTCGTTTTCATGGTCTGGTCCTCGGGTTGAGGCCAGCTTTGGGCACAAAAAAACACGACGCCCAAGAAGGGCAATCGTGTTCTCGTCTGATAGCATGCGATCAGCCATTGTCAGCAGTACCTGTGCTGGCGGTGGTTAGGGCCGTCGAGGTGTTACCAGCACCTCTTCGGTCCGCTATTTATAGCACACACGGGTGGCGGCTGCGATAACGCGCTCTCATGCTTTCGCGTCACCAGAAAACGGGGGCTGAAAACATGCCCCCGTTTCCGCTGGTACGGATAGGGAATCGGCGGTAGGGTACTCGCGTCAACACCGTCGTCGTTGCGGACTACCAACGGCACCGTCGCTTCAGTGTTTCGCTGGAGCACCCAAGCGCTGAAAGGGATTGTGCAAAGCAGCGCGCGGCTTGGGCCGTCGATCCCCTCTTCTCGACCCGTCTTGCGCGTTTCCGCCTGGAAACGCGACGCCTGGCGATATTCGACTTGGAAAATCACCGGACCTTCTGGGATCGGTCCAGCACCGTTAGGACCGGTACGGAAAACGTCGCGCACCGAGCTGTCGGACTTATCGCTTTACAGGGCGTTTCGACTGTACTAGCGTCCTCAGCATGTAACGCGGCCACTGCGAAGTGTGGCAACCGCTCCCCAAGGGTC
>JANQGP010000089.1 GCA_028277265.1 Woeseiaceae bacterium
GCCGGCTCTGACGCCGATCTCGTAGTACTCGCTTTGGTCCCCGAACGAGGTAATGTCCGGCGCGTAGTAGCCGTATCCGGCGATGTTGTAACGATTCGCATTCGGCAGCGTGTAACGCGCAAACCCGCCGAGCGCGAGCGCCGTTCCGTTGATCGAGCTCGGGTCGGTGCGGGTATGAACGAGGCGCACGCCGAGGCCGGCCTGCAATGCCGAGCCCGAACTGCTCGCCGCATCCACGAGGTGGAAGCTCGCGTGGACGACGTCGCCTTCATCCTGGTTGTGGAGCCAGCCGAGTCCCGCCAGGTATTTCGGGTCACCGAGCCGCCAGCTGAACCCCAAACGAACCGCGTCGTTGTTCAGGTTGACGTCGAGCGCCGTTCCCGTCGTCTGAGCGAATGCCGGTGCCGCAAATACGCACAGGCAAAACGCAAGCAGGATTTGCTTCATTCTCATGATGATTCCAGATTGTATGCCCAAGTCGCCGCGCCATGAGGCAAACTGGCGCAGCCCGTCTATGATAGCGGACAACGATCGGTACGGGGAACTCCATGGACAGCGAAGCGCTCAGCATCACCAACATCACGGTCGGCATCACTTGCCTCGTCTCCTTCGTCCTGATGCAGAACCAGGCCGGCAAGGCGCACCTGATCTTTCATCCGGTGACGATTCGGCGAAACCACCAGTGGTACCGCTTTCTGACGTCCGGCTTCATCCACGCGGACATGCTGCATCTCGCAATCAACATGTTCGTGTTGTGGTCGTTCGGCAACGCCATCGAGCGGTATTACTATCCGACCTTCCTGGGCGAGTTCGCGGCGGAGAAATACATGCTGCTGTACTTCGGCGGCATCATCGCGGCGTCCGTGCCGAGTTACCTGCGGCATAACCGGGATCCCAACTACGCAGCGCTGGGCGCATCGGGCGGGGTATCGGCCGTGGTGTTCGCCGCGATCCTCTTCGAGCCCTGGCAGAACCTCTACCTGTACGGCGTGATCGCGATTCCTCAGATACTGGCGGGGGCGGCCTACCTCTACTATTCGTGGTACTCGGACAAAAGAGCGAAGGACAACGTTGCTCACATGGCCCATTTCGCCGGCGCGGTCTGGGGATTCGTGGCAACCGGGCTGATGAGTCCCGGACTGTTTCCCCGCTTCATCGAAAAGGCATTACAGGGCCCGAGCTGGTTCTAGATGTGATGCGAGGCCACTGCGCCTTCGATGCTCAGTCCTCTTTCGGCGCATCGAACGTCCTGGAAAAGAACAGCGCATTCAGGAACAGCTTGTTCGTGCCGTACCAGTAGCCGCGAAAGTTCGGATTGTCGGCGAACAGGATCACGCTGCCTTGACCTGATCGTTCCGCGATCAGCGCGGGCGTGCCGGCCAGCTTGCCGCGGGTCTCGTCCGAGACGTATCCCGAATAGACGGGATCGTCCGTGTAAGCGATGACGGTGCCGAACGGATTGTCTGTCGTGTCCATCGGTTCCTCGATGTTCTTGTGCAGGAAGATTGCCCTGTCCGAATAGCCGAAACCCAACGGATGCGAGTTGTCGAGATCGGCCGCGAAAATCGCGCCGCCGATGTCGTCCCTGGCCTCATGATCCGATTTGCCTTCGTACGCCAGGCGTTCGGTATCCACGGCTTCTGCTTCCTCTTTTTTCTTCTTCTCCTTGGCCTCGGCTGCAGCGGCCTCGATAGCCTCGAGGTCTTCCGGATCGATCCAGTCGATCGTGTTGGCGCGCAACCACGAAACGGCATTGCGCATGCCGACGACAGTGCCGCCTTCGGCCACCCAGGTTCGCATGCGGCCCGCCCATTCCGGCTCGAACTCGTCGAAATCGCCCGATGGAAATATGACGTGCGTGTAACGGTCCCACCTGATGTCGCCGAGCTTGTCGCGCGAACGCAGGGTGACCGGCATGTCCATGCGAACGTCGGCC
>JANQGP010000165.1 GCA_028277265.1 Woeseiaceae bacterium
CAGAGCAGGTCGCCGTCGACGGAACCGATGTGCGGTTTCAGGTTGCCGACGTCGCCACCTGCGAGGCCGAGGATGATGAAGATAGCCGAGATACCGAGAAGTCCATACGTTGAGGCCGACTGGAATCCCGCTGTGAGTTTGGCGCCACGGTAGTTCACGAACGTGATAACCGCCATCCCGACTAAGCCGATTACGGCGCTCGTGAGATCGATTTCGTCGCCGAGCACGGTGTAGAGAGTCGGTCCCTCGATCCCGGGCAGCAGCGCGCTCAGGACCCACCCGACCGAGATCGCCTCGAAAGCGGTCACGCTGATGTAATGAAATGCCAGGAACCAACCCGCGAGGAACGACGGCGCCAGTCCGTAAATCGTATAGGCATACGCAACCTCTCCGCCCGAAACCGGGTACATCGAGGCGACCTCCGCGTAGCAGAGGACGACGAATACCATGAAGAACCAGCCTCCGACGAACGCGAGCATGGCGCCAAGGGAGCCGGCGTTGCCGAGCCAGAACCCCAGAACGGTAATCCAGCCCACGCCGATGATCATGCCGAAGGCGAGCACGAACAGATGCCGGAGCATCAGGGTCTTCGCGAGTTCAGGTCGGCGGAGCATGGCAGAGCTGCGTACTATTCGGTGTCGGCGGGCAGCAGCGGAACCAGGAAGTTGAGCGGCGGCATGGCAACGTCGTCCGGAAAGTCCGCCGGCAAGGACTCGCCTGCAAGAAAGTCGCGGACCTGGGATTTCAATTCAGGGAACTCGGCCAGGATGTTCCAGCCGCTGTGATCGCCTCGCCGAACACGAAGAAGGTGCCCGTTGGGGTAGTTGCCGATGATCTCCTCGGCGTTCTCGGGCGCGGTGAAAGAATCGAGACTGCCGCTCAGCATCAGTATCGGCACGTCGCTCCTGCGATCCACGCGGAACGCGTCGCCAAGGTCCTGTGTGTCGAGTGCCGGACAAACGGCGTGGAGATTGTAGTCGATGATTTCCGCGGGGATGATCCAGGCGTCATCCGAATCCAGGAGTCGCTGCATGCGACCCGGGCTGATGCCGGAGGAGCAATCGACGAAGTACGGCATGACGTTGGTCGTCGACCAGTAGTCGACTGCCCTGTACTTGGCACGTGCGAAATTCGTGTAGTCGCCGGCGTAAGCGGCGAGCAGCATTGCAGGCACCTTTTCGATGCCCGAGCGATAGCCTTGCATCAAAGACTGGCTCCACAGGATGAGCAGGACGTCGGTTGCGCCGAGGACGACGTCCAGAGGTTCATCCTGGTCCGGGACCACCAGCGAAACACGCGCCGGCTCAGATTCCAGCCGCTGCAACACGCTGCCCAGCAGCGCGCGAAAATCCGGAATTAGCGCAGCCAGTGCCGGATTGGCGGCGACCTCGGCGGCCACGCGGTCGACGTGCCGGTTAGCGTGCTGCGGCAAGTCGTACGTGTGATCGAGCCCCTCGATGCCGTACACGACGGCACGGTGAACACTGGCAGGATGCTCGTGAATGATCGTGAAACCGAGTTGCGAGCCGAAGCTGCCACCCTTCAGGTTGAAACGCTCATAGCCCAGCGCCGCTCGCAGCGCATCGAAA
>JANQGP010000169.1 GCA_028277265.1 Woeseiaceae bacterium
GACCCTTCGCGAAGACCGGGGCGCCCAGCACCCCGAAGTCGTTGCGCTCGAGCGCGCGTACCTTCGGCTCGTCGAGGTGCAGCTCTTTTGCGATCTCGAGCACGGCGATCTGTTGCTCGCGACGTGCCTCGGCAAGCCGTTCACCGCAAAGTGGACCGTGGGGCTCGGCGGCTCCCTCGGTGGCTTCCTGCTTGTCGACGTCCTCGGTCATGGGATCTCGCGCCGGACTAGCCGCTGCTCAGCGCCCTGCGCGCCTCGGGCGACTCGGGGAATTCGCGCAACAGCTGGTTGATGAACTCCTCGCGGCCACGTTCGTTGCCGAGTTTGCCCTCGATTTCCGCGGCCAGTAACAGGACACCCGCGGTCGTTCGATTCGAACTCATGAAGCGCTGCAGAAATGCGCGCGATCCGAGGAAGTCCTCCTGCTGGAACTTGAGAAGACAAAGCTGCAATAGCGCCTCGCCATAGTCCGGCTTGCGCTCGAGCGCCTGGCGGAAGAGTGCTTCGGCGGCTGCCACGTCGGGCTTCTGCCGCATGCAGAGGCCGGCATTGGTGATCGTGGTTTCGGCATTGTCGTTTTCGGGATGACTGGCCGCACGCGTGAAGTACTGCTCAGCCTTGTCGTAGTCGCGTTGCTTGCAAAGATACACTGCGTAACCGTTCTGCAGCTCGAAGTTGCGCGGCTCGACGCGTACGGACGATTCGTAAGACGCCTTCGCAAGGCGTTCGTTGCCCAGCGCCTCGTACGTCATACCCAGCGCCATGTACGCTTTCCCCATGCGCGGGTCGAGTTCGAGCGCCCGCTCGAGCCGGTCACGCGCTACTTCGTAGTTTTCGCCTTCGAGGTAGCGCACGCCGAGCAGGTAGTTGAACTCGGCCGCATCATCGCCTACCTCGGGATCCGCCGGCCCGGTCGTCGTCGTCACGCACCCGCCGAGAATCAGTCCCGACAACGCTGCTATCGCCAGAAGTTCGCTCTTTTTCACGCTGATGCCACCTCTACGTTCCTGTCGCCGATCTTCTTGTCGCCCAGCCGGTTCCGCACGCGGTTGGCAACGTCCCCGGCCAGCTGCCCGCACGCCGCATCGATATCGTCGCCGCGCGTCCTGCGCGTGGTTGCGACGAGTCCCCGCTGGCGGAGGCGATCCTGGAAATGCCTGATTGTAGCTGCTGAGGACCGTTTGAATACGGTACCCGGGAACGGATTGAACGGAATCAGGTTGACCTTCGCGGGCTTGTTTCGCAGCAGCCCGCAAAGCTCGTCGGCATGTGCGAGGGAGTCGTTGATACCGCGCAGCATGACGTACTCGAACGTGATGAAGCGATTGGCGTGCTTGGCCGCGTAGGACCAGCAGGCATCGAGCAGGCTCGCGATCGGGTGAAGCTTGTTGATCGGCACGATCCGGTCGCGCAGCGCATCGTTGGGTGCGTGCAACGACACGGCCAGCGACACGTTGCAGTCGTCCGCAAGCTTGTTCATGTGCGGGACGATGCCCGAGGTACTGACCGTCACGCGCCGGCGCGACAGCCCGAAGGACCAGTCTGAGATCAGCAACTCGAGCACGGGCACGACGTTGCGGTAGTTGGCGAGCGGCTCGCCCATACCCATGAACACGACGTTCGTGACGGCGGGTTCGCCGTTGTCGCGGCGCGGCAGTTCCCGGTTGGCAACGAAGACCTGGCCGATGATCTCGGCGCTGGTCAGATTGCGATTGAAACCCTGGGCGCCGGTCGCACAGAACGCGCAGTCGAGCGCGCAGCCGACCTGTGACGAAATGCACAACGTGCCGCGCCCGGGCTCGGGAATGAAAACCGTCTCGACAGCCTGCCCGCAATCGGTTGCGAACAACCATTTGACGGTCCCGTCCGACGAGTCGAAGCGTGACTGCACCTGCGGCAGGCGAATCTCCGTCTCGGCGGCGAGCCGGGCCCGCAGCTTCATGGACAGGTCCGTCATCGCGTCGAATTCGATGACGCCGCGCTGATAGATCCACTGCATGATCTGCCGGGCACGGAACGGCTTTTCCTGCCAGTCCGCAAAGAACTGCTCGAGCCTGTCTTGCGACAGGCCGAGCAGGTTGGTCCTTGCGGGAGCGACGCTCATTGGATCCTAGCGTGTTCTCGGGCAGACGCCGTCGTCGCCGAAGAAGAAAGCAATCTCGACCGCAGCCGTTTCCGCCGCGTCCGAGCCGTGCACGACGTTTTCCTCGATGCTCGCGGCGAAGTCGGCGCGCAGGGTTCCCGGATCGGCATCCGCCGGGTTCGTGGCGCCCATGATCTCGCGGTTTTTCGCGATTGCGCCGTCGCCCTGCAGCACCTGCACGACGACCGGGCCGGACGTCATGTAGCTGACGAGGTCGTTGAAGAACGGACGTTCCTTGTGAACGGCATAGAAGCCCTGCGCCTGCTCCTCGCTGAGGTGCATCATGCGCGCGGCGACGATTTCGAGCCCGGCTTTCTCGAAGCGGCTGTAGATCTCTCCAATCAGGTTCTTCTGTACGCCATCCGGCTTGATGATGGAGAGCGTCTGCTCAACGGCCATGGGTTGTTTCCTTTAAGTCTGGTGATGATGATTGAGCGCCCGGCATCGAGCCGGGCGCAGAAAGACATAAGTCGCCGATTTTACTACGGGTTGTGGCGGCGGTACTAGCTGGGCTGCTAGACGGTGAAGCTCTCGCCGCAGCCGCATTCGCCCTTGATATTGGGGTTTCTGAAGCTGAAAGCCTCGTTCAGGCCGTTCTTGACGAAGTCGACCTCGGTACCGTCGATCAGGGCCAGGGCCTCGGGATCGATGACCACCTTGACGCCCTTGTCCTCGAAGACGACGTCGTCATCCTCGATCGACTCGGCATAATTGATGACGTAGGAGTAGCCCGAGCAGCCGGTCGCCGTGACGCCGACCCGCAGGCCAAGTCCCGTGTCGCGATTCTCGAGGCAGCCTCGGACGCGGTCCGCTGCCGCATCTGTGAGCGAAATTGCCATGGTTTGATTCCGTTTATCGTTCAGGATCCGTCGCCAAACTTCTGCCCAAGCAAACGAACCGTATCTTCAAGGACCAGTATACGTCCGGTCTTCTCCGTCGGTACAGCCAGATTCTCCATAATCGGGGCGCGCGGGAAATCCTCAAGGGCCGAGAGCGGCCGCCCCTCGTAGTAGCCGCACAGCCATTCCGCCGCCGCGATCAGGTGCGGGCAGCCCCAGGCTCTGAAGCGCATTTCCGCGATTTCGGCACCCGCCACCCTGGCCGACAGCTGCAGGCGGACCCCCTGATCGTCGACGAAGGCCGTTTCGCCGTCGTCGACGTCTCCCGCATGCGCGGGAGCCGCGAACAGCTCGCGAACGGCCGGGCTGTAGGGATCGCCGCTCAAGCGGCCTTCCCGGGGGCCATGGCCCGAAGGCGCTCGACGGCGTCGCGGTACTTCGTCACCGCGACCTCGACCTCGGCGGGTGTCGTCGGCCTTCCCGTGCTGAAGCGGATGGCGCTTTGCGCCTCGAGGTCGGTCCGGCCGAGGGCCCGCAGGACATAAGACGGCTCCTGGCTCTTCGAGTTGCACGCGCTGCCGGTCGCGACGCAGACCGGCTCGAGAGCAAGCAGCAGGCTCTCGCCTTCGATATCCGCAACGCTGACGTTGAGGATACCGGGGAATCCGTCGGCGCTGCCGTTCAACAGGATGCCGTCGATATCCCGGACCCCGTTCCACAGCACGTCGCGCAATCCGCGCAGGTGGGCGAGATCGGCCTCGATCCGCCCTGCCGCGACCTCCGCGGCCTTGCCGAGCCCCGCGATCAGGTCGGTCGGCAACGTGCCGGGCCGAATCCGGCGCTGCTGGCCGCCACCGTACAGGATCGGCTCGACGTGGCAGTCCGGCCGGTCGACGATATACAGCGCGCCGACCCCTTTGGGCCCGTAGAACTTGTGCCCCGTCAGCGACATCAGGTCGACGGGCAGCCGCCCGAGATCGATCGGCAGCTTGCCGACGGCCTGTGCCGCATCGACGTGAAACAGGACGTTGCGCTCCCGGCAGATGGCGCCGAGCGCCTCGATATCCTGGATGACGCCGGTCTCGTTGTTGACGTACATGATCGAAGCGAACTGGGTGTCGTCGCGCAGGGCCGCCTCGAAGACCGCCGGGTCCAGGACGCCGTCGGTCCCGGGTTCGACCCAGGTTACGTCGAATCCCTGTCCGCGCAGCATGTCGAACACGTCGGTGACGGCCTTGTGCTCGGTGCGCATCGTCACGAGGTGCCGGCCGCGATGCGCACGATAGCGTGCGGCGCCCGAAATCGCGAGATTGTCGGACTCGGTCGCACCGGAGGTCCAGACGAGTGTCCGCGGGTCGACGTTCAGCAGGCCGGCGACCTGCTCTGCCGCCTCGGCGATGAGCGCGTGCGTCAATCGGCCCGCCGCGTGCGTCGACGACGGATTCGCGTACGCGGATTCGGCGACCTCGCGCATACGATCGAGGACTTCCGCGTCGACGGGTGTCGAGGCTGCGTAGTCGAGGTAGATCGTTTCAGCCGTCATCGTCTTTGCGTGTCCGGTCCACCGCCGTGAGAATCCCGCGAAGGATATTGACCTCGTTCTTGTCCGGCCGCGCGCGAATGAACAGCCGCCGCATGCGGCGCATCAGGTGCCGCGGGTTGTCCGGATCGAGAAAACGGATATCCCGCAGTACGTTCTCGAGGTGCTCGTAGAAGAGCTCCATCTCGTCGCTGGTCGCCGGCGGCGCCTCTACGTCGAACACCGGTCCTTCGTCGAGCATGCCGGCTACCCTGACCTCGTAGACGAAGACCTGCACGGCCATTGCGAGGTTCAGAGAGCTGAAACCGGGGTCCGTCGGGATCGTCAGCAGCGTGTGGCAGAGGTCGAGGTCGTCGTTATGCAGCCCGGTCTTCTCCGGCCCGAAGACGCAGGCCACGTCGCCGCTCGCATTCTCGCGAATCATGCGTTCGGCACAATCGCGCGGCCCCATGCTGGGCCAGTTGATGCTGCGCGACCGCGCGCTGGCGCCGGCGACGTACACGCAGTCGACGAGCGCCTTGTCGAGCGCGTCGACGACCTTCGCCCGATCGAGGATGTCCGAGGCGCCCGATGCCCGCGCAGTCGCGTCTTCGTGAGGAAACACCTTCGGATTGACGAGGTACAGATCGCTGAGGCCCATGTTCTTCATGGCGCGCGCGACGGCCCCGATGTTTCCCGGATGCGTGGTGCCGACGAGGACGATGCGAATGGACATGTGAGCAGGGACAGCTTGTCGAAAGTCGGGTATTCTACCGCCCCGCAGGCCCAACGGAAGCGGCCTCAGTTCTTTCACATCGACGGAATCGTTTCATGCACGCACTTCAGAATGTTGCCGTGATGGCGGCGCGCCGTGGCGGCGCGGTGTTGCTCAGGCACCTCAACAGGCTCGACAAGATCAAGGTCGAGAAGAAGGGCCATAACGATTTCGTCAGTGACGCCGATCGCGCGGCCGAGGCCGCCGTGATCAAGGTCATTCACAAACACTATCCCGACCACGCCATTCTCGCCGAGGAGTCCGGCGTCAGCGGCGATTCCGACACGGTCTGGATCATCGACCCGCTGGATGGAACCACCAACTTCCTGCACGGCTTTCCGCAGTTCTGCGTATCCATCGGCGTACAGGTCAAGGGAAGAATCGAGGCCGCCGCCGTCTACGACCCGATGCGCCAGGAACTGTTTGCCGCCTCGCGCGGCAACGGCGCGACGCTCGACGACCGCAAGATCCGGGTCAGCGGACGACGCGACCTGGATCACGCCCTGATCGGAACCGGCTTTCCGTTTCGCGAGGCCGATGCCGACACCGGGCCCTATCTCACGATGCTCGGCAAGGTCGTGCGCAACACGGCGGGCGTCCGTCGCCCCGGCGCGGCGGCGCTGGATCTTTGCTACGTCGCCGCGGGCCGTCTCGACGCATTCTGGGAATCCGGCCTCAAAGCGTGGGATCTCGCGGCCGGCGCGCTGATCATCCGCGAGTCGGGCGGCATCGTCAGCGGACTCGACGGCAGCGAGGACTACCTGGACACCGGCCACATCCTTTGCGGCACGCCGAAGATCTACGCGGGACTCGCAAGGCTCTGCGCCCACGAAATCAAGGCCATTCTGCACGCGGCCGGCTAGCCGCGGAGCATCGGCAGTGTGTCCTCTTTGGGGACAGTGACCGAGTTTCGTTTGGGACAGTGACCCTGTTTCTGAGACCGGTGGAAAACGCCGCATGAATGGGGGTTCAAGAAGCCGCGTTCGGCGTCGAAGCTACAATGCAATTTGCCATCGATACACGAGATCGCCGCTAAGTTACTAATTTCTAAAGCTTTACATTCTTGACGTGGATTACTTGGTCACTGTCCCAAACGAAACTCGGTCACTGTCCCCCCTATTGGTGCCTGTCCCCCCGATTGATGCTCCGCGGCAAGAAGCCGCGCTGGCATGATCGGACTTAACCTACGGCAGATCGTCTATGAGTGACGGGTCCTTGATCGGCTCGATGAGGTCCTGCGGACTGATGTCGAGCGCGAGTGCCGTCGCGCTCGCCGTGTAGATCGACGAGTAAGTACCGACGATGATGCCGACGATCAGCGCGATCGAGAACGGGGCGATCGACTCGCCGCCCAGCGTGAGCAGCGCGATCAATACGAGCAAGGTCGTAATGCCCGTGATCAACGTACGCGCGAGCATCTCGTTGATCGACTTGTTCATGGCGTCCTCCGCCGACACGCCGCGCAGGTTGAGGAAATTCTCGCGAATGCGGTCGAATGCGACGACCGTGTCGTTGAGCGAGTAGCCGATGACCGCGAGCACGGCCGCGACGACCGTCAGGTCGAACGGCAGCCCGAAGATCGAGAAGAAACCGACCGTCACGATCGCATCATGGGCAAGCGCCGCAACGGCGCCGGCCGAGAATTTCCACTGGAAGCGGATCATCACGTAGACGAAGATCATCAACAGCGCGACGACCATTGCGAGCGCGCCTTTCTCGGCGAGCTCACTGCCGACCTGGGCGCTGACGGTCTCGACGCGACGCAGGTCGATCCTGTCACCGCCTGCTTCGAGCGTCGCCTGCAATTGTTCGCGAACCTCGGCGTTGCCTTCGTTCTCCTGTGGCGGAAGGCGGACCAGCACGTCGGTGTCCCGGCCGAAGAGCTGCACCTGGGCGTCCTCGAAGCCGGCGGCCGCGAGATCGCCGCGAATGACCTCGAGATTCGCGGGCTGTTCGTAGGCGATCTCGAGCAGGATGCCGCCGGTAAAATCGATGCCCACCTCGAGTCCTCGCGTGAACAGCGAGACGAGCGACGCGATCACGAACAGCGCCGAGAACGACAGCGCGATTCTGCGGCGAACCGGGCTCAGGAAGTCGATGCTGGTTTTTTCCTTGATCAGTCGCATGACGAACTCCTATACCGGCAACGACTTCAGCTTGCGCCCGCCGAAGATCAGGTTGACGACGGCCCGCGTACCGACAATCGCAGTGAACATCGACGTGATGATGCCGAGCAGCAGCGTAATCGCGAAGCCCTTGATCGGGCCGGTGCCGAGTGCGAACAGCACGACAGCGGCGATCAGGGTCGTGATATTGGCATCGGTGATCGACGACAGCGCTTTCTCGTAGCCCGAGTTGATCGCCGTCTGCGGCGACGCGCCTGCCGAGAGCTCCTCGCGTATTCGTTCGAAGATCAGTACGTTGGCGTCCACCGCCATACCGACGGTCAGGACGATTCCCGCGATGCCCGGCAAGGTCAGCGACGCGCCGAGGACGGACAACATGGCCACGATGAACACGAGATTCGAGAGCAATGCGAGGTTTGCGATCAGCCCGAACGCGCGGTAATAGATCGCCATGAACACGATCACGGCGAGAAAGCCGATCTTGATGGCATTGAAACCGCGGTCGATGTTGTCCTGGCCGAGACTCGGTCCGATCGTGCGCTCGTCGATCTTGAACACGGGCGCGGCGAGTGCGCCTGCACGCAGCAGCAATGCGAGGTCCTGCGCTTCGAACGCCGACAGGCCGCTGATCTGGAAGCGGTTCTTGAACACGCCCTGGATCGTGGCCGTGTTGACGATCTCCTCGGTCTTGATGATCCGGTACTCGGTGGCACCGTTGCGCTCGATCTCCTCGCGCTCCGTTTCTATGAAGACCGTCGACATCGGCTTCTTCAGGTTGTTCATCGTCGTTTCGAGCATGCTCTCGCCGCCGGCGGAGTCCAGCGTGATCGACACGATAGGCTGGCCCTGGTCCTGACCGACGCGCGCATCGATGATCTGGTCGCCGGAGGCGATGACCTTGCGCTTGAGAACCTGGGATTCTTCTTCGCCGCGTCCCGGGTAACGGCGCGAGCCGGGTTCGTCGCCCGACAGGTCGACGAGGCGGAATTCGAGCGTCGCCGTTGCCGTCAGGATCTTGTCGAGCTGATTCGGGTCCTGTACGCCGGGCAACTGCACGACGATGCGGTCGACGCCCTGCCGCTGCACGAGCGGTTCCGCGACGCCGAGCTGATTGACGCGATTCCTGAGCGTCGTCAGGTTCTGCTCGATCGCAAAGTCCTGGCGCTCCTGGATCTGGGCTTCGCTCATACGCACCAGGAGTGACCTGTCGTCCTGGCCGTTGAGAACCACGACGTCCGGGTCGGCCAGCTCGATGATTTCGCGTGCGGTTGCCGCGTCTTCAGCGCTCGTAAGCCGCACCGTGATCGTACGCCCGTCGAGGTCGACACGATGACGTACGCGTGCCTCGCGGAGGCGGTCTTCGAAGTCCTGCTGGTAACCGTTCATGCGCGTGGCGAGGGCCGAGTCCATATCGACCTCGAGGAGCACGTAGACACCACCGCGCAGGTCGAGCCCGAGACTCATCGGGTTGAGCCCCAGCGCACGAATCCAGTCCGGCAGCTTCGGTGCGAGTGTCGATGCGACGCTGACACTACGGCCGAAAGTGTCCCTGAGCTGATCGCTGGCCTTGTCCTGGTCGACGCTGTCGTCGAAACGGATGACGACACGGCCATCCTGGAGGTAGGCCGCTTCAGGCTCAACGCCCGCTTCCTCGACGACGGCGACGAAGCGCTCGACGTCGGATGCTTCGTATTCCGCGCCGTCGTTATTCGCCAGCTGAACCGCCTCGATGCTTCCGTAAATGTTGGGAAGTGCGAACAGGCAGCCGGCCGCCACGACGGCGATGACCAGCAGGTTCAGCCACGCGGGAAACCTGTTCATGCTTCGTCGAACGTGCCCTTCGGTACCACGGCCGAGACGCTCTGCTTCTGGATCTTGATCTCGGTATTGTCATTGACGCTGATGATCGCGTAGTGCTCGCTCACACCCGTGATCTTGCCGAGAATACCGCCGGCGGTCATGACTTCGTCGCCAACCTGCAGTGCCGAGACCAGTTCCTGGTGCTGCTTCTGCTTCTTCTGTTGCGGACGAATGAGCAGGAAATAGAAAGCGGCGAACATCAGCACCATCATGATGATGAAACTGGTGCCACCCCCCTGTGGTTGCGCAGCTTGCGCGTAAGCGTTCTGAATGAAGAAATCCATGACGTGTCCCCGAAAAACAGCGCGGTATTATGGCACAAGCTGTTGACGTGGGGACGACTTTGCGTAACCCAAGTCCGGCCCCGGCATGCGCGGCTATTTCGCGTAGATTTTGTGCAGGCCTGCCGTGAAGTCCTCGAGCGTGCCGGACGCGATTGCATCCCGGATATCCTGCATAAGTTGTTGATAATAATAAAGGTTGTGGATAGTCGCGAGCCGCGGTCCGAGCATCTCGCCGCACTTTTCCAGGTGCCGGAGATAGCTGAGGCTGTAGTTCCGGCAGGTGTAGCAGCTGCAGGCCGGGTCCGGCGGCGACGTGTCGTCCCGGTATCTCGCGTGCCGGAACTTGACCATGCCCTGCGAGGTGAACAGCTGGCCGGTGCGGGCGTGGCGGGTCGGAATCACGCAGTCGAACATGTCGATGCCCCGCAGCACGGCTTCCGCGATATCGACGGGCGTGCCGACGCCCATCAGGTAGCGCGGCGAATCGACCGGCATCCCGGGCATCAGTTCGTCGAGTACCGCGAGGCGTTCTTCTTTCGGCTCGCCGACCGCAAGCCCGCCAACGGCATACCCGTCGAAACCGATGTCGACTAGCCCCGCAAGCGATGCGTCACGCAGCGAGCCGTACATGCCGCCCTGCACGATGCCGAACAGCGCCTCGCCGCGTTCGGGATCGTCGTTCCTCAGTTCGTCGAATCGTTGTCGACTGCGCGACGCCCATCGCAGTGACAGTTCCATCGACTCTCGCGCTTGCGACTCGCTCGCCGGGTACGGCGTGCACTCGTCGAAGATCATCGTAATGTCGGCATTGAGATCGTGCTGGACCTCCATCGACGATTCGGGTGTCAGGAACACGGGATCGCCATTGACCAGCGATTGAAAGCGCACGCCCTCTTCCGTCACCTTGCGAAAGTCGGCCAGCGAGAACACCTGGAAGCCGCCCGAGTCCGTGAGAATCGGCCGTTGCCAGTTCATGAACTCGTGCAGCCCGCCGTGCCTGCGAACGACGTCGGTGCCGGGCCGCTGCATCAGATGAAACGTGTTGCCGAGAACGATCTCCGCGCCGTCACTCTGGACCTCTTCGGGGGTTACGCCCTTGACCGTGCCGTAGGTCCCCACCGGCATGAATGCGGGCGTCCGGATCGACCCGCGGCGGAGCTCCAGCGTGCCGGTCCGCGCCAGGCCGTGCGTGGCATGCACCGTGAATTTCATCGGGCACTGTCCGGCGTCAGGAACATCGAATCACCGTAACTGAAGAAGCGGTACGTCGCACGCACGGCGTGCGCGTACGCATCGAGAATGCGCTCCTTGCCGGCGAAGGCCGAAACCAGCATCAACAGTGATGATTGCGGCAGGTGGAAGTTGGTGATCATCGCGTCCACGGAACGGAATTCGTAACCCGGCACGATGAAGAGGTCGGTTTCGCCGGAAAACGGCCGCAGCGTCCCGCCGGCCGAAGCGCACTCCAGCGAACGCACCGTCGTCGTGCCGACCGCAACGACGCGTCCGCCGCTGGCCCGCGTGGCGTTGACCGCATCGACGCAGTCCTGACCCACCTCGACGCGTTCGGCGTGCAGGCGGTTTTCCTCGATATGCTCCTGCCGCAGGTTCTGGAACGTGCCGGCGCCCACGTGCAAGGTCACGCTGGCGTGGCGGACACCCAGATCGCGCGTTTCCTCGAGCATCGCGTCGTCGAAATGCAATCCTGCCGTCGGCGCGGCAACGGCGCCCGGCTCTTTCGCGTACACGGTCTGGTAGCGCTCCACGTCGGCCGCTTCGGCATCGCGCTCGAGGTACGGCGGCAGCGGCACCTTGCCCCAGGCATCGAGATAGCGAAGCACGTCCGTGGAGAACTCGAGGTCGAAAAGGTCGTCGTCGCGCGCGACGACGGTGGCTTCCGCACCGCCCTCGATCAGCAGGCGGGTGCCCGGTCTCGGCGACTTGCTCGCGCGCACCTGCGCGAGCGCTCGGCGGTCGTCCTGAATCCGCTCGATCAGGATTTCGGCCTTGCCGCCGGTGTCCTTGGCCGCATTGAGGCGCGCCTTGATCACGCGCGTGTCATTGAAGACCAGCAGGTCGCCCGGCCGCAACAGCGACGGCAGGTCCTCGAAGCCGAGATCGCGAAGGCCGTCCCCGACCGCGAGCAGGCGACTGCCACGACGGTCCGCCGTCGGGTAGCGCGCTATCAGCGCTTCGGGGAGTTCGTAGTCGAAGTCGGAAACCAGCATGGGCGCGCATGGTAGCAAAGCCATGCGCGCCCGGGGCGGCTCACCGGAGCGGGATTCAGGAAATGACGTCCACGTCGACGGCCGGGTCCGCGACCTCCGGAACCGGCACTGCCTTGGGCGCCTTCGGTACGGGTTCGCGCGGCGCGGCCGGTACGATGACCGGGCGTACCCGGAATTCGGCGTCGGGCGCGAGGCTGCCGCGGTAGTCGGCCGGAATCTCGACGTCGACGGTAACCCTCCGCTTGTCACGCATGATGCCGAGCTTCAGTTTCTCGCCGCTGGAATAGGAGCCGAGGATTCGCATGGCATGCCGTGTGTCCTTGGGCTGCCTGCCGTCGATGTCCTGGATGACGTCGCCGTCGCGAATATCGAACGCATCCGACTTCGGTGCCCTGACGACGAGCAAACCCTTGTCGGTACCGAAATAGCGGCCCAGACCCTCGTTCAGCTCGACGAGTTCCATGTCGCCGAGACCGGAATGGTGCCAGGGATAGGCAAATTCGAGCTTTAAGCCTTCGACGGCCGCGGGCGCAATCGGCGGGCGCGGGACACGCACTACGTCGCCATCGCCACGCCAGACGAACGCCCGGCTTTCCACGATTCGGGGCTCGATCTCGACCGAACCGACCTTGCCGTCCCGCAGGTACTCGACCGTCAGAACGTCGCCCTCTTCCACGCCTTTCAGGAAATCGAGCAGCCGGCTGTTGGCCTCCCGGCAGCTGCCGGCATTCAGTGCTTCGTCGTTGACCGACGTCAGGACGTCGCCCGGTCGAAGCCCCACGTCCGCCGCCGCGCTGCCGGGCGAAACGCCGAGGATTTTCACACCCTCGACCGGACCCGGCTTGTCCGTCGTTTCGATCGTCACGCCGAGCCGCGGTTTGTTGGCCATCACGATTCGTTCCTCGATCCGGGCCACGCGCGGCAGCAGCCGCTCCTCGGTGATTTCGGCAATTTCGCGGGCCGCGGCGGCCATGCGTTCTTCGGCCATACGGAGCCGTTCCTCGACTTCCAGCTCCTGGGCTTCGATAGCGCGCAGGCGTTCTTCTTCTTTCGTCTGCGCAGCCGCCTGGCCAGCCAGCAACAGGACGGCTGCTACGGGCAGGGCAATCTTCCACATCTTCATCTGACATATGCTCCTTAACATCTAGAACGCCGCCCGTTGCGTCTGCGCATAACGCAACTTGAGCAGCGTCTTCATCAACCTGACGCGTTCGCGCCAGAAGAGTTCGCGATCCGCATCCGACATCCGGACGTTCGGATCATTCAACTGGAAATCGATCGCGGCGATCCGGTCCTCGAGGTCCGAGATCGTGGCCATCGTGCTGGCGCGCTGCACGCGCGGCGCGGCGGGTAGCGCGCGAAGGCTGCTTTCGAGCTGTCGTGACTCGGTCATCAGCGTCTGCAGCGTGTTCAGCGGCAGCTGGGGTTCGGGGCCGATCGTCGCCGGGACCGTGGTCATCGCGTCGGACGGACCGTCCCGCAGGCCCGGCAGCATTACCGCCGCGACCAATGCAGCCGCCGCTACGCCGACACCGGTGTACCAGGCTGCGCGCTTGCGCAGGCCGCGCTCCCGGACCAGACCTTCGGCCTCGGCCTGTTCACGAATACGCTGCCACACGACGCGCGGCGGCATCGTCTCGGGAAGCGAATTGAGCTCCCGCCCGAGTGCTGCTTGTTCGTCTGCGGTCAATGCGCAAATCATTTCGTCGTCCTTCCTGTTACCGCTCATGCTGGTAACTCCTGCTGTCAAACTGTGTTCAGTAACTGATCGCAGCGCCTTCGGCCTGCGGGTCTTTCTCGTTCGATTCGAGCAACGGTCTCAGGCGCTGGTAGGCGCGCGACAATTGCGACTTCGAAAAACTCTCCGATTTGCCCATGAAACCGGCGATCTCCTTGTGCGTGAACCCCTCGACGTCATGCAGCCAAACGACGGCACGGCTGACGTCGGGCAGGCTCGCCAGCGCCGCATCGAGATCGAGCGCATCATCGGGGTGACGCGAGACGCCGTGGCTCAGGGCATCGCCCTCGGTGACGTCGTGCCAGTCGTCGGCGAGCATCTGACCTCGCTTGGTCCAGGCCGAGCGCAGGAACATCAGCGCCTTGGTCACGGCGATGCGGCGGATCCAGCTGCCGAGCGCCGCCTCGCCCCGGAATTTCGCAATCGAACGCATGATCTCGATGAACGTTTCCTGGGTCAGGTCTTCGGCATGCGCCGGTACCTTGGTGAACCTCAGGCAGATCGAGTAAACGGGCGCCGAAAACGCGCGGTAGATGATCTCGTGGGCACGCACGTCGCCCCGTGCAGCCTGCCTGATAATCCCCGGATCGATATCGATGTCGGCAAACTTGCTCATACCTGCCATCTTAGATGCAGAACCGCCGCAAAGGGTCGCACAGGGGCAGATCCGCGCATATACTGTGCGCCCCTGAGAACGGCCGGGATGGCGGAACTGGTAGACGCGCCGGATTCAAAATCCGGTTTCCGAGAGGAAGTGGGGGTTCGATTCCCCCTCCCGGCACCATCGACCCCGAAAGTATTCTGGCGTTCGTCACGTACGTCAGGCCGGAGGATTGCCCGGGCGCCCATGCACTTCGCGAAGAACATCAGATACTGCTCGAGCTGCGGCAGCGATAACATCACGTATCGTATTCCGCAGGGCGACAATCGGGAACGGGCCGTCTGCGGCGACTGCGGGCAGATTCACTACCGCAATCCGCTGGTCGTGGTCGGCTGCGTTGCGGAGCGAAACGGCAAGGTCGTGCTCTGCAAGCGCGCCATTGAGCCGCGCTACGGCTACTGGACGGTCCCGGCCGGCTTCATGGAACTGGGCGAGACCGTCGCGGGGGGCGCGGCACGTGAAACGCTCGAGGAAGCGCTCGCCACGGTCGAACTCGGTCATCTGTTCGCGCTCGTCGACGTCGTCGATGCGGGCCAGGTACACCTCTTCTATACGGGCAAGCTCATCGGTGACTACGGCGTCGGCGAGGAGACCCTCGAAACGGCACTGTTTGCCGAGGATGAAATCCCGTGGGACGAGATCGCCTTCCAGAGCGGCAAGTTTGCGCTCGAAAAATACTTCGAGGATCGCGGCAAGAACCGCGGCGTGCACGTGCACGAGCTGCGCCGCTCGCACTCCTGAC